>JAFYYO010000139.1 GCA_017557475.1 Bacteroidaceae bacterium | reverse complement strand
TAGGAGTGGACCTCGTAGTGGGCGTTCCAGGCACTTGGGGCGATACTGTTCCCAACAAGGAAGTGCTCGACCGAGTGGAGCAGAAGGTCAAAGAGACGAATATCCGTTATGCCATCCATCTGCATGGACCCGACATGCCGCTCTATCCCGATGCAACCTCTATTTGGGAAGACGTCAAGGACCGCGACCCTCGACTGGGAATGTGTCTCGACATCGGTCATAACCTTCGCTATGGAGCCGACTCCATCAAGGACCTGAAACGTTATGCCAAGCGAGTGTTCGACATCCATCTGAAGGACGTCACAGAGCCCACAAAAGCAGGTCATGCCATCGAGTTGGGTAGGGGAATCATCGACTTCCCCAAGTTCGTCAAGATGCTTCGCAAGGTCGGCTATAAAGGCTCCTGCAGCCTCGAGTACGAGAAAGACATGAACGACCCCTTCATCGGCATAGCCGAAAGCGTCGGGTATTTCCGAGCTGTCATGCAGAACACTCGCTAAGTTGGCATTTATAACTTGGAACGTTCTCTAACTAGGTGTGCCTAGTTGTTCAATTAGTCGTCCCTAATTTGCAAACTAGACGTGGCTAATTGGTGATTTAGCTGTGGCGTGTTAGTTCCCCTCCCTTTAAGGGGCGGGGAGTTTTCCACAGGCTTCCTCCCAATTACCCCTGCTTCGTGGCCAGTCCTGACACATCAGTACTGCAGTCCTCATATGTAAGTACTCGAGTACCTACACGCTTGTACTGGAGTACCTCCATGGGTGGACTATCGGTATACTGTGCCAGACCTGCCCTTTATCCTCGTTATTTTGAGCGCTTCAGCAAATATTTTGCTAATCCATTAATTGATATTGCCGACCTCGTAACTGTGCTCAACATTATGGCAGGGCAATAACAGAAGGGAATCGACATCAAGAACGGCAAAGCGGTCTTGATTAGAGGATAAGAAAAACAGCAGTCGCTTGGGCTGCTGTTTTTTTATTTAATTCCTCCGAGGATAGATGTGACTTCTTCTGGACTGGCTCCGAGGCGGATGGCTGTTTTGCAGTCTTGCTGAGCAAGTTTTTTCTTCTTCATGGCTAGATAGAGTGAGGCCCTCGTCAAATAACATTCAGGGTTCTCTGGCTCCAGTTCCAGCGCCATGCTGATGTCTTTCTTTGCCTTTTCGTAGTCCTTTCGCTGCTCCAGCAATCCGCAGCGAGCCAGGTAATGCTTGGCATGATTGGGATAGAAATGCACCAGGGCATCGAGCTGTTCCATTGCCTCTTTTGGTCTGCCGTCCTTGCTGTTTAGAATGGCCAAACCAAGCCGAGCATCTTCATGCATAGGATTCTGTTCCAGCAAGTGCCTGTAGTCAGTCCGAGCATCTTTATATTTCCTCTGACTCGACAGGACGAAGGCACGAAAGAAAAGCGCCTCCTCGTTGTCTGGCTCTGCCTCAAGGACTTTGTTGTAGTCCATCAGGGCTCTGTCCTGATTGTTCAGCTGCAGATACAGGGAGCCGCGACTGAGAAGCAGGTTCGTGGTGGAAGAGAGTTCTATGCCTTTTGTGTAAGCCTCAAGTGCTTTTTCGCTCTCTCCTCGTCGCTGATGGATTTCGCCAAGGTACTGGTACAGCACAGCATTCGACTTCCTGACCGGGTCGAGCTTAATAGTCTCCTGAATCAGTTCCTCAGCCTTCTGCAAAGAGTCTGCAGCCAAAGTCTCCACAATCAAACGGACGCTTTGCTCATAGAGGCCTTGTGCCTTTATGGACAACGGACAACAGACAACAGACAACAGAAAAATGACAACTGTTGTCTTACCTCGTGATAGTTTGTTCACGGTCTGGTCCTACGCTGACGATGGTGATGGGTGTTCCTGTGGCTTTCTCGATGTAGGCGATGTAGTCCTTGAGTTGCTTTGGGAACTGGCTTTCGCTTGTCATCTGTGTGAGGTCGGTCTGCCAGCCTGGAAGCGTCTCATAGACAGCTTGCCAACCCTCTGTGTCGTAAGGCATCTCGTCAGTCACGACGCCATTCTTGGTGTACTTCGTGCAGACCTTAATCTCAGCAAAATCGTCGAGCACATCACTCTTCATCATGATGAGCTGAGTGACACCATTTATCATGATGGCATAACGAAGAGCCACAAGGTCGAGCCAGCCACAACGACGGTTTCTGCCTGTCACAGCTCCATACTCATGACCAATCTCGCGAATCTTGTCGCCTGTCTCATCAAATAGCTCAACTGGGAAAGGACCAGAGCCAACGCGAGTAGAGTAAGCCTTGAAGATGCCAAACACCTCGCCGATGGCATTAGGAGCCACGCCAAGACCCGTGCAGACACCTCCACTTACTGTATTGCTGGAAGAGACGAAAGGATAGGTTCCATGGTCGATGTCGAGCATCGTGCCCTGAGCACCTTCGGCAAGCACTTTCTTGCCTTCCTGCAGGGCTTTGCCAAGCTCAATCTCGGTATCGGCAAGCGTGAACTGCTTCATGTACTCGATGCCTTGCATCCAGAGCTTCTCCTCGTCTGTGATGTCATAGTCGGTGTAGTTCAGGTCGCGCAAAGTCTTCTCGTGACGAGCTTTCAGTGTCTGGTACTTCTCCTCGAAGTTCTCCAAGATGTCACCTACGCGAAGACCTGTACGGCTTGCTTTCTCGCTATAAGTCGGGCCGATGCCTTTGCCAGTAGTGCCGACTTTGTTTTTGCCTTTGGCAGCCTCATAAGCACGGTCAAGCACTCTATGAGTAGGCAGGATAAGGTGCGCTCTCTTACTGATGTGCAGACGGCTCTTGAGGTCGTAGCCAGCTTCCTCGAGTTCCTTAGCTTCCTGCATGAAGAGGTCGGGAGCAATCACACAACCATTGCCGATAATGTTGAGTTTGCCCTCGTCAAAGATGCCACTTGGAATAGAACGAAGCACGAACTTCTTGCCCTCAAAGATGATGGTGTGGCCAGCATTCGGACCACCGGCAAACCTTGCTATAATGTCGTATTTAGGTGTGAAAACGTCCACAACCTTTCCTTTTCCTTCGTCGCCGAAGACGATGCCCAGCAGAGCATCTACTTTACCTTTCGTCATGTATTGTTATTTTTCTTTAGTTTTCTAGTTTCTTGTCGTCGGTTCTTGGCTTGGCACTTGCGACATAGTCCGTGCATGTAGAGCAATTTGTCCTCAATGGCGAAATAACGTACATGCAGGTTTTGCAAAGCAAGTTTGGCCGTGCTCGTTGAGGTCTTCGTGATGGTGTTGCACTGGCGGCAGATAATGTAAGCTTTTGGGTTGCAGTCGGTTCGCAATTCGTAGTGAGCTGCAGTTGCCAAAGGGTGCTTGATGACCAGTCCTGCGTTGCAGAACAGTTCCATCGTGTTGAAGATGGTGGCTCTGCTGACCTGAAACTTGCCGTTCTCTTTCATCAGTTGCATAAGACCGTCGATGGTAAAGATACCATTGGCCAACCCTGCAACACGAAGAATCTCGTATCTTTCGGGAGTCTTGCGCATGGCTTTGTCTACCATGTATTGCGTCAGTCTGTCACGCAATGGTGCGAGGGGCTGTTGCTTCTTGTCCATAACCAAGGTGCAAAGGTACGACTTTTTAATTCAAAAATCAAAATTAATAAATTCAAAATTCAATATGTCTCTAAACTTTAACCTTTAACCTCTGGCCTTTAAGTTTTCTTTGAGAGTTTGTATAGCTTTTCTGAGGTGAAGATTTGCCGTTGGAAGCAATTTCGTCAGATTTCCTTCTATAAGTTCAGTTTCCCTTGATGCTAACGTTATGCCCCCAACGAGCAAATGTCTCAAAGTGAGACAAGCACAAACGGAGGGTAGGGGCTTTCCTTCTTTGAGCCAGCTTATACTTGTTTCTTTTGCATGGTTGGTCTTCGATAGAAGCATCTTTGCCATGATTTGTGCCTCTTCAGCAGTAACCATTGCTCCTGCCCAAATATTTGACATTTCCGCTGTGAAGTCTTCTGCAGGCATGAGCATGATGGCAAGAAGCCTTGTCTCACGGATGTTCTGATTCCACAGTTGGTTGGCAAAGTCTGCATCTTGATGGAATTCTTTGGCAACGCTTTGAAGTCTTGGCAATTCGACTCCGAAGATGAGTTTGAAGGGCATTCCTGCCTCTCTCATCTTGGCAGAAAGGACGCCGTTCATGCATGCTCGCAATTCCTTCTTTATGTCAAGTTCAATGTTCATAATGTTTTGTATTCCTGACTGTAACGCAACATTTGCTCGTGGTATGCTTCGTCGTACGAAATGCTGATATCTATAATGTTACCTTCTTCGTCTCGCACAGGTTTATACCTTGGATTGATGAAGCCTTTATACGGAGCCAGGTTGAGCTTCTTGTAACGTCTGCGAATCTCTTTGTGAAGTCCTGCGTCAAGTTTAATGCCATAGTTCTCGACAAGCTTTCTTGCTGCCTCGTAATCGCCTTCGCTCTTTATACGTTGAACTTCGTTCAATAGCTCGCCGAAGGCCTTTCGGAGAAGCATGTAATCGTTGATTTGAACGAAGTGCATGCCATTTCTCTCAACAATCTGTACTGCTTGGGGATAGTTCTCGAGTGTCCATCTGCTAATGAGGGCTCTGTTCCTCATGTGTGCTTCTTCTATCTGATGACCTTCTTCTATACGGACCATTTGTGTCAGCAAGCCATTCATCAGGTAGCTGTAATATTGCGACTTGTACGCTTCGCTGTTGGGCGTCAATCCCAGTTCTACAAGCTTTTGGTCGACAATGTAATAGAGGCCAAAGAGGTCAGCTCTTGCTTCTTCAATCGTACTGCCGTAGGCCTTGAGGGCATCGGTGTTTACTCCCGGCAAGAGTTGTCCGCTTCCATGTCCTAGGCACTCGTGAAGGTCGGTGTGCAGGTTGTCGCAAATGTCTCCATACTTGTTAAGAAGTCGCCTTGTTTCATCGTCAAGAACAAACTCTTCGCGCATCCCAGAGCCTTTTGCTGCTAAGTTGTAGGCGCGGGTCAGGTTGGCTATGGTAACGCTTTTGCTGCCATATTCAGCTCTAATCCAATCGCTGTTGGGCAGGTTTATTCCGATGGCACTACTAGGGTAAAGGTCGCCTCCAAGTATGGCTGCGCTTATGACCTTCGCACTCACGCCTCGACATTCTTTTTTCTTAAATCGCTTGTCTACAGGTGAATGATCCTCAAACCACTGTGCGTTATCACTTAAAGTTTGAGCCCTACTTGTTGCTTCATGGTCGATGATGTTGACATAACCTTCCCAACTCGCCTTCAAACCAAGTGGGTCACCATAGACTTCAGTAAAGCCATTGGTGAAGTCAATCTCGCTTTCCGTCTCTTGAACCCAGAGGATAGCATACTCGTCGAAAGTCTTGAGATTGCCTGTCTTGTAGAACTCAATGAGTTTGTCGATTACTCTTTGCTGATTGGCGTTCTCGGCATATAGACGAGCCTTGCCAAGCATGTTGCAGATGCGGTCGATAGCATTTCCGTAAAGTCCTCCACTTTGCCAGACATTTTCATAGAGCGAGCCATCCTCTTTACGCTCCAGACGACTGTTCAAACCTAGCATTGGCGGATGTGTCGGGTCGGTTTTGCTTTTTAAGTCTGCATAAAAAGCTTCTGCCTCAGCTTGCGTGATGCCCTCTGCATAGTAGTTGCATGATGATGTAAGCAGCAAATCATCACCATCAGCCTGATTTACACGCTTTGGCATCACTTTGGGATTGAAGATAAGTTCGACGAGTTCCTCTTTGGACAACGAACAACGGACGACAGACAACAGACTATCTTCTAGAAACTCTTTGCTGAAGCCAGGTTCGAATTTCTGGCAATTGTAGTGATGATGGATGCCATTGGAGAACCAAACGCGCTTCAAATAGACTTGAAAAGCCTGCCAATCGGGATTGTCTTGAGGGCCGTCGTAGTGTGTGTAAATAGCCTCGAGTGCTTGACGAAGCTGAAGTCCAAAACGACAATTTTGGTCCCAAAGAATGTCCCGGCCAAGTAAAGCTGCCTCGGCCAAATAATAGATAAGAAACTTCTGACGAAGTGGAAGACTTTCGAAGCCAGGCACTTCATATCGAAGTAATTCAATGTCGGCAAAGCGCTCTGTCATTGCTTCTTGCTACTTTTGACTTTTCTCTTCGAAGCCGTCTTTTTTGTTTTCTTCTTTGGAGTTGCTTTCTTCTTTGGCTTGGGTGCAGGAGGAAGGTCGGCTTTGGGGATGAATCCGTGAGCTATTCGGTATTCCTTTGGCGTCAGACCACAGATTTTATAGAATGCAGCATAGAAGCTTTGGCGGGTTGTGAAGCCGACAGTAGTGGCAATGTCCTCGACTTTCATGTTGTCGAAATTCCTGCCTTGAAGCATGTACTTGGCTTCCATGATTCGCATCTTACTTACCAGTTCTGCATAGTTCTGTTGGAAACGAATGCTGAGCACTGCACTGATGTTGCGCATGTTGACGCCTAAGTCTTTTGCAAGAAGCTTTGCATTGTACTTGGGGTCGCGATACTTCTGTTCAATCATCAATCGTGTGATGATTCCTCGTGCGATGCTTTCAACGACCTCTGGTGTGACGGCACGCCGATAGTTAAGTGTTGAGGTCTTTTCCTTCTTTTCTGTGATGTTGTATTTCATAGTGCCATATAATTTTATTATTTACCATTTACTATTTCCTTCAAGACGTCAGGGTCATTGGTGGTAATGATGTCGATGCCTTTCATCTCAGCAAAACGCTTGAGTTCTTCTTCTCCATCAACGGTCCAGACGTTGACTTCGAGGCCTAGTTTCTTGGCTTCGAGTGCCCAATCAGGATTCTTGTCGAAGACACCTTTGTTGTAATCGATGCCTGTCCAGCCTAAGTCCTTGACCTCTTGAGGTGAAAGGTCTCCATTCAGATAAGCCACTTTTGCTTCTGGGGCAAGTTCGTGGAGACGCTTGCAAGCCTGTTTGCTGAAAGAGATGTAGTCGGTTCTCTCAGCAAGACCAAGCGTATTGATTAGTTCCACAGACAGTTCGGAAATCATGTTGTCTCGTTTTGCGTTGCGATGTGGCTTGACCTCAAAGATAAGACGACACTCTGGCCACTTCTGAGCTTCTGTGAGGTATTGTTGAAGGGTGGGGAGGAACTCGCCATTCTTCAAGCGTATGTTCATGAGTGTGGCATAAGTCGTGTCTTCAATCTTGATACCTTCCACTGTGGCATCATGAAAGACTACAGGCACGCCATCTGCAGTAAGCCAGACATCAAACTCGCTGCCCCAGCAGCCTATCTCAGCTGCTTTTTGGAACGAAGCGATAGAGTTCTGTGCACTACCATCGGCTCGCCAATAACCGCGATGTGCAACAATATGCGGCTGAGCTAAGCAGATGAGGGAACTTAAAACAAAAAGTAGGGAAATAAAATATCTTTGCATCGTTAATAAGGTTTTATTGATGCAAAGATATAAAATTATATGATATGAAACGAAAATCTTGTGAAAAAATTACGACATTCTTTTCCTCTTTCGATAAACTATGCTTCCAACGGCAAGAAGTATGATAAAGAGCGTGAGGATGTGAGCCCAGATGTGTGTTACTCGCGAGGTTGCTGTGATGGAATAATCATGAGGTATGAGTCTTTCGCCAGTAAATGGATAGTAGATGTTGCCGTCTGGTTGCAAGGTTCCGTTGCCTGTATCGATGACTTTGCCAGGCATTGTGAGGAGATAAGGCACGTTGAAACCAAAAATGTTTAAATAGTTTTCGAACTTCTTGTCCAGTTCCTGACCACACGGATTGTCTTCGTCGAAGAAGATAGCATAGGCATCAGAGTGGAAGAAATCACGGAAAGAGTCTGCTGGGTCTATTGCCAGACCATCCTCCCGTCCTTTTAGAATATAGTTAGAGAGCGAGTCGTGCAACTCAACAAAACGTTCACGGCAGACGGGGGGATTAGCGATAGAGTCGTAATTGGCTACGATAAAATCAAAACATGTCTTAAGAAGGTTGTCGTTGAGCCACTTGCTGACGAAGGGTTCCATCTCGTCGAGTTTTTGTGATGCTTCGGCTCCGCTTAGTCCTTCCACCAAGTTGGGCTGACCTGTAAACCAGTAACTCACAACCTCCATGTCTGCATAATCGGTAGCAGCTAACTTGAATGTGTCGCCCACGCTATAGAATGTTTCTGTGAAAGTGTATTCCGTATAGAACCAGCGGAATCGCTTGTCCAGTTTGGCATTCGACCTTATACGCACGCCGTTCAGTTGCAAAGGTGTCTCTTCGCACATTTCTTCTACTGTGTGGAAAGGACAAGTGAAAGTTGTGGTAACGGTATCACCTTCGTCAATGACGGTTTGACTTTTGCAGAAAGCATCAATGTTCAGATTCTCAGGCAAGGGTTGTGACCATCCCGTTTTCCCTTCTCCCCACAAGGAGTCACGTTTTTCTTGCGACATTATATTTCGATAACTAACTTCACGACTGCACGAGCCATCGGCATTAATGGTGGTGTGCATCTTGAGGTCAGGCAGATTGCAGGAACTTAGAAGTAGAGTTGTCACTCCTACTAAAGCAATTCCGAAACGATTATTTGTTTTCATAAAGCATTCGTTTTAATTGTGTGTAACTGATTTCTTTCTTTTTGTTCTGCCCGAGATAGCTTGTGTACACTTGCTCGAGGGTGCTTTTCTTGGGCAGATTGCTTATGAATTGATTGGTGTTGATGTGCTTTTCGTTACCAACAAAGGGAAGGTGAAGCGTGATGAAGAAGCCGATGAGCAAAACTGCAGCGGCAGATGAAACAAAGTTCACGATGTCGAGCCAAAGGCTTTTCTGCTTTTGCTTTGAGGTGACTTCTTCGTCCTTGATTCGCTTCATCAAACGGTCTGTGAAGCCATCTGATAGTTCGAACCTCTCCGAATCTTCAGCCTTTCTTTGCATGATGATGCGCAGGGCTTGGTCGTTATATTGCTTATTGTCTTTCATCTTTTTCGAGTGATTTGATGGTTACGGCCAGTCTTTTCCTAATCCATTGCAGTCGAGAGCGGAGATAGCCTCCTTCGTGTCCTGTTATGTTGGAAATGTCTTTTATTGAATAGTTGTCGAAGTAATATAAACTCAGGAGCATCTGGTCGTCAGGCTTCAACATCTCTGTTGCTTTTTCGAGCAGACTAAGTCTGTCTTTTGATGTGTCTGCCAGCAGTTCATCTGCTTCTTCGTCGGACATGTTGCTGAGCCAATCTTGCTTCGCATCCACGAGTTGAACGGTCTTTTGGGCTTTCCTGTAGTGCTTCAGCGCCATGTGATAGGCAATCCGAAGAAGCCAGGTTGGGAAGCTCGCTTGCTTTTCATCGAAACGCGACAGGCTTTTGTAGGCTTCGAGTAGGGCATCTTGAATAACTTCCTCAGCATCTTCTTTCGAGGGAAGCAGACGGCCAACCATTCGCATCATGCGTTCTGCATAGCGCTCTGCAACCTGTCGGAACAGCTCTGTCTCGCCTTTCAGAATGCGTTCTACGAGCGTTGAGTCGCTCAGTCTTGCCTGCGGAGTCATCTCGGAAAACTTGTCCATTCGTTTCGTCCTTCTCTACAGATATATTACCACTTTTTGTCGAAATGTATAACTAGCCGTGCCTAATTCTCAAACTAGCCGTGTCTAGTTTGCAAACATAACGTGTAATGTTTGCGATCATAACGTGTAATGTTTGCAATCATAACGTGTAATGTTTATAAACATAACGTGCCACGTTTTTAGGCGCGACACGTTAATATATATAATGTATAGAGTAGTACCCTTTATCCAACCAGGCTAAACTGTCTGTCGCCTATGAGTTTGCGCAGGTTGATGAGTGCATAACGGCAGCGGCCAAGAGCAGTGTTGATGCTGACTCCAGTCTGTTCGGCAATCTCCTTGAAACTGAGGTCATCGTAGAATCGCATCATTACGACCTCCCTTTGAGGTGCTGGCAAGTAATCGAGCAAGTGACGAATGCTTTCGCGAGTCTGGTGATCGATCATCTCGTCTTCGCGAGTGGCATCGCTCAGACGCAGGCTGTTCAAGGCTTTGGGGCTTACTTGGTCTTCACGAACGGTCTGTGTGGTTTCGCTCTTACGACCTTGATCGAGGATGAGGTTATGGGCAATGCGAGTCAGCCAAGCGCTGAACTTGCCGCTTGTCTGATACTTGTGGCTACGAATGGCAACGATGGCTCGCTGGAACGTGTCTTGAAAGAAATCGTTCGCAGCATCGGCATCCTTCACCAGAAAGAGGATATAGGAATAAATGTACGCTTGATGGCGCTCAAGCAAAACATCAAATGCACTATCGTTACCTTCTTCATACAATACTACCAACTCATGGTCGGTCATTGCAGATAATTGATTC
>JAFYYO010000138.1 GCA_017557475.1 Bacteroidaceae bacterium | reverse complement strand
GTGTTCCTGACACGCGTCGTTTACACTCAGGTAATGGACAAGGACAAGTGGCTCGGCTTGACATTCCGCACAGCTATTGGCGACAAGATTTCCTTCCAGAACCCACACTTCAAGTTCATGAGCCAATACAAGAAGAGCTTCGCCATCTTCGGCACGCTGGCAGTCATCAGCATTGCCTTCATGTTGACTCGTGGCTTTAGCAAGAGTATTGACTTCACAGGTGGTCGCAACTTCGTGGTAATGTTCGAGAACGAAGTACAGCCCGAGACCGTTCGCGGTCTGCTGGCTGAGGCCTTCCCCGAGAGCAACACCAGCGCCATCGCACTGGGCACAGAGGGCAAGACCATCCGTATCTCTACGAACTATCGCATTGAAGAGGACGACATCGAGGTTGATAGCGAGATAGAAAGCAAGCTCTTCGAGACATTGAAGGGCGGCAATCTGTTGGCAGACGACCTCACTCTGGAGAACTTCATCAACCGCGATGAGCGTGCCGGTGGTTCTATCATCAGCAGCCAGAAGGTAGGTCCTTCCGTAGCATCCGACATTACTAAGGGTGCCATCTGGAGCGTCATCCTCGCCTTCATCGCCATCTTCATCTACATCTTCATCCGCTTCCGCAACCTGTCCTTCTCTATCGGTGCCATCACCGCACTGATTGTGGACATCATCCTCATCCTAGGTATGTACAGTATCTGCTGGGGCTGGATGCCATTCTCACTTGAGATAGACCAGACGTTCATCGGCGCTGTGCTGACCGCTATCGGTTATTCAATCAACGACAAGGTTGTGGTCTTCGACCGCATCCGCGAGTTCCTCCACCTGCACCCGAAACGTGACAAGCAGGAACTCTTCAATGATTCTCTGAACAGCACCTTGAACCGTACCATCAACACCTCTGTATCTACGTTCATCGTACTTGCAGTTATCTTCTGCCTTGGCGGTGCCAGCATCCGCAGCTTCGCTTTCGCAATGATTCTGGGTGTCGTATTCGGTACGCTGTCTTCAATCTTCATCGCTGCTCCCACAGCTTACCTCACCAGAGGCAAGAGCATCGTTGAAGAACCCGAGAAGAAGTAGTCATCCGACTTTACTCTTTGATATAGTAAGAGCCTGGGCACTGCAAAGTCAGCGCCCGGGCTTTTTTGGTTTTATGCCGAGGCTGAAAAGATAAGCATCTCCAGCCTGACGGCATCTTTTCGGCACCTCGTCCAGTTCTATAAACGCAAGTTGCGATTGAAGAAACGCAACCTGCAATCCTACAAACGCAAGTTGCATATGTAGAAACGCAACTTGCGTTTCAAGAATTAACCTGAGCGAAACAGATATTATTTTTCGTTTCTTTGCAAGATTATATCAATTCTTTTTCGTATTTTTGCAACTGAAATAAGTAAACTCTCTTTGTTATGACGCACTACATCAAGACACTTTTGCCCGTTTTCATCGGCATTTTTGCACTTCTTATGCCTGCCGAGGCGCACAATTACAACGAACAAGGCATCTGCACCGATACGGATTGTACCGACCCTTTCCAGCCTCCGACGCTCGAGGACGGCTGGTACCTGCTTGCCAACGCCGGCAATGTGGAGTGGTTTTCGGCACTCGTCAACCAAGGCGGGAATGATGTGAGCCTGTGGGGAAAAATGATTTGCGACATCGACTTCAATGACGTTACGCACACTCCGATTGGTGTGGGAGAAGGCACAAAGTTCAATGGGAAGTTCGACGGGCAGGGTCATCGCATACTGAACCTCAAGATGAAGTCCACGAACAACCTGCAAGGCTTCTTCGGCGGATTGCGAGGCGGAGGCACCGTTGTTCGCAATCTCATCATGGACAAGTCGTGCTCCATCACAGGCAAGCAGCGTGTAGGCGGCATTGCAGCGTTTGCTCAGACGACAGGTAGCAGCCCCATCGTCATCGAGAACTGCATCAACGAGGCCGCTGTCACAGGCACGAGCACCGGCATTGGCGGCATTCTGGGGGCCAGTTTGAGCCCTCATCCCGCCATCCACATCCGCAATTGCGTCAACACAGGCGTGGTCAGAGGTTCAGGCGAATCAGCAACCATCGCAGGTTGGCTTGGCGACAATGCAGGCTCACTGGCAGAGAACTGCTACAACACGGGACGCCTCATGGGACTCGACGGCAGCAAACGCAATATGGTTCGCCACGGCGGCTCTTCCGTCATACGCAACCTTTATGAGTTTTACAACAACACCACCTACACTCAGGGCATCAAGAAGGACTGGGTGACAGACTCGCCTATTTCAAGCGGCGAGCTTTGTTACTTCCTTTCCCAAGGACAGAATGCCGACGTCTGGAAACAGACGATTGGCGAGGACGAGGCTCCCCTGCCATTTGGAGAGGGATTGAAAGTTTTCCTTTGTGGCAACGCGAATTGCGACGGCACACTGATTGCGGGCTCATCCTACTTCTCCAACGACGAGGAAGGACTCGCGGTTTCAGGGCATCAATACGAGAAAGGACACTGCGTCGTCTGCGGCGCCTTGCAGCCCGACTACCCGTTCCCGCCTCGAAAAGTCTTCCTTATGGCAGGCCAGAGCAATGCCGACGGCCGTCCTGCAATCAGCACGATGCCGCAATATATCCAGGATTATGCCAGTGGCGGAGGCAGCAAATTCTGCTACTGGAGCTACGCGAATGGCACCGAGGCTGCTTGGCAGATGTTCGGCGGGAAGTTGCTTCGCTACATGCCCTACACGGATAATAACACCACTTCGCGTTGCGGCTTCGACGGCATCGTCTATCATCTCATCGAGGAAGCCCTGCAAGAGCGCTTTTATGTCATCAAGGAAAGTCGCGGCGGAACAGCCATCGACACACACTGTTCCAGCACTGGCGACCTTTGGTGGAACGCTGCTCCGAGTTGGCTCGCCAGCGCCTCTCCCCGAAGCGGGCACTCGTTGGCCTTGGAATTTACAGAAAACATCGGGCTTTGCATTGACAATGTGCTGTCGCAACTGCAGGAGGGGTATCGCATACAATGCATCATGTGGCATCAGGGAGAGTCGGATCGCTCGCAAGCAGCCTCGTATCATGACAACCTGCAGCAGCTTGTCGCCTACCTTCGTTCCTTCCTCGTCAGCAAGACAGGAGACGAGCAGTATGCCACACTGCCCTTCATCGCAGGGACTGTGAATCGCAGCAGTACGCAGTACAACGCCGTTGTGGAGCAGGCAACTCTGCAATTGGCAGAGGAAGACCCGAACTTCTACGTGGTGGATATGAGCAATTGTAAGCTCGGCTCGGACAATCTGCACTTCGATGCAACAGGCTGTCTCGATGCTGCACAAAGGATGTTTGACAAGCTTGTGGCACTAGGGATGCTGGAAGAAGAGGCGACTCCCGTCACATCTCCCAAGGAGACGTGCAGC
The DNA here is from genome assembly GCA_017557475.1 of Bacteroidaceae bacterium. Next base: position 5,461 of record JAFYYO010000138.1, on the reverse strand, counting down.
CAGACAGGCAGTTTGATTTATGATCTTTCCGGCCGTCGGATGCTGGGTCAGCAGCTTTCGAAGGGCATCTATATCTGCAACAACAGGAAACTTCTCAAGTGACTTCTGAAAACATCACGTGCGTCATTGGCAAACATAACGTGCGTCGTTGGCAAACATAACGTGTGTCGTTGGCAGTTATGTCACGCGACGTTTTTTGTCCCATAACATGATAGTATTCAATTATCAACTTTCAATTATCAATTAAAAGTTGTACCTTTGACATTCGTCGAAAGTATTCTCGCTCGACAACACCTAAGAGAAAACTTCGTTTTTCTCTTGGTATTTTGCTCGCTTATTCGTACCTTTGCACTCGTATTTACTGATAACAACCAATTGACATGAGTCCAAACGAACTCAACGAGCTGTTGAAGCAGACCGTCAGCCGACTTTCTGAGCCCGACTCACTGCATGGTCTTTTCCATGAACACAACGATGGCGACCCGCTGCCCTCAGCTCCTGTGCTTGGCGAGATTGTAGAACTTTGCCGAGCTATCTTGTTCCCCGGCTTCTACGGGAAATCCACGTTAAACAGCAAGACACTCCCCTATCACATCGGCGTCAGCCTCGATCGCCTCACCCACTTGCTCACGCAACAAGTTCTGGCTGGGCTTTGCTTCCAGAAAGACGAGGGGCAAGGGACAAATGGCAAAGAGCAGGACGCCCAAGCCATTGTGGCCGAGTTCATTAGCCGCTTGCCGAAACTGCGCGACATCCTCGCTACGGACGTCGAAGCGACCTACAACGGCGACCCAGCAGCCGAGTCGTATGGAGAAATCATCAGTTGCTACCCAGTCATCAAAGCCATCAGCGGCTACCGCATTGCCCACGAGCTCCTGCTGCTTGGTGTGCCTCTGATTCCCCGCATCATTACCGAGATGGCGCATAGCGAAACGGGCATCGACATCCATCCAGGTGCTCAGATAGGTCACCACTTCACCATCGACCACGGAACAGGCGTCGTCATCGGAGCAACGTGCATCATCGGTAACTATGTCAAACTGTATCAGGGCGTTACACTTGGCGCGAAGAGTTTCACGCTCGACGACGACGGCAATCCCGTCAAAGGCATTCCCCGTCACCCGATACTTGAGGATAATGTCATCGTTTACAGTAATGCAACTGTTCTCGGACGCATCACTTTGGCTAAAGGCACCGTGATTGGCGGCAACGTTTGGGTAACGGAAAGCACTCAGCCAGGCGAGCAACTCATCCAGGCAAAAAAGCGAAAAAGCCAATTGGTAAGACCCGAGGACTGGGGGTGCCTGTAGGAAAGTTGAGAGTTCATAGTTTAGAGTTTAGAGTTTAACAAAGCTGATAAATGGAAAACCCTAAGTGGAAAACTCCAGCAAGCAAGGCTGGAGAAGAGTTCGAGATGATAGCCAAGACCTTCCAAGGCCTTGAAACTGTGCTGGCTACAGAGCTTATCGACCTCGGTGCAAACAATATACAGATAGGACGTCGCATGGTGTCGTTCACAGGAAACAAGGAACTTCTCTATCGCGCGAACTTCCAACTCCGCACCGCAATCCGCATCCTCATGCCCATCAAGCACTTCCGTGCCACCTCCGCCGACGAGGTGTATGATGCCATACAGGAAATCGATTGGACCAACTACCTGACCAACGAGACGACTTTCGCCGTGGATAGTGTGGTCTTCTCGAACGAGTTCCGACACTCTAAGTTTGTAGCTTACAAGGTGAAAGACGCGATTGTCGACCAGATGCGGGAGCGGACAGGAGGTCGTCCGAACATCCAAGTCACCAATCCCGACCTGCAACTCCACATCCACATCGCAGAGTACGACTGCACCCTCTCGCTCGACACCAGTGGAGAGAGCCTGCATCGTCGCGGCTACAGGCAAGAGACGGTAGAGGCCCCGCTGAATGAAGTCCTCGCTGCAGGCATTATCATGCTGACAGGATGGAAGGGCGAGTGCGACCTCATCGACCCGATGTGTGGCAGCGGAACCATCGCCATCGAGGCTGCCCTCATTGCCCGCGGCATTGCTCCTGGCGTGTATCGAAAGGAATATGCCTTCGAGAAGTGGCCCGACTTCGACCAGGAACTCTTCGACAGCATCTACGAGGATGAGTCCCGCGAGCACGACTTTGAGCACCATATCTACGGCTACGACATCAATCGCAACGCTGTTGCCATCGCCACGACAAACGTCAAGGCTGCCGGTCTGAGCAAGGAAATCACCATCCAGCAGCAGGACTTCGCCGACTTCAAACAGCCCAAAGAGAAGAGCATCATCATCACCAATCCCCCTTATGGCGAGCGCATCTCGGCTCCCGACCTGCTCGGCCTCTACAAGATGATTGGCTCCAAGTTCAAGCACGACTTTACAGGTAATGATGCTTGGGTGCTCAGTTATCGCGAAGAATGCTTCGACCAGATCGGACTCAAGCCGTCGCTCCGCACACCTCTCTACAACGGAAGCCTCGAGTGCGAACTCCGTAAGTACCAGATGTTCAGCGGAAAATTCAACGACATGCGTGCCGAGGGAGGCGACATAAAGACCGCTCAGGAGCGTCGCATGATGGCTGATCGCAAACGATTCAAGCAACACCGCGACTTCAAGGAACGCCTCGAGGACGATCCTCGCGAGCGCTTCACTCGAAAGAAGGACCGCGAGGACTATCGCAAAGAGAACAAGAGAGGCGACTTCCGCAAGGAATCACGAGGCGAACGAAAGGAGTTCCGCAGCGACTCTCGCAAGGAATTCCGAGGAGATCGCAAGCCCTTTGCGGGGAATAAAGCTAATAAGAAATATGGAAAGAAACGCTATGACGATGAAGACTAAATACCTACTGCTCACGCTTCTCATGCTCATGACAAACGGTTCTCTCTTTGCCCAGAAGCTCTTCACACTCGAAGAACTCAACTTCGGCGGCAAGAATGCTTCGAAGTTCTACCCCGAAAGATGGCAGTTGCGCTGGGACGGCGACCGACTCATCGATGCTGCCGATAAGACGAAACCCCTTGTCATCGACCGCAAGACAGGCAAGACAATCGAAGGCGAAACGGTTGACCTCGACGCACAGAAGCGTTCGCGGCATGACGGAGAACTGGAATACTGCAAAGCTTCCGGTGCTGTCGCCTTCCTTCGTAACAGCAATCTTTTCGTCGCCTCTGCAGACGGAACCGAACATCAGCTTTCAAGCGACGGCTCACGCGAAATCGTGTATGGTCAAAGTGTACATCGCGACGAGTTCGGCATCTACAAGGGAACCTTCTGGAGCCCTGATGGACAACAGCTCGCTTTCTATCGCATGGACCAAAGCATGGTGGCTGATTATCCGCAAGTCAACACCTTCGAACGCGAGGCAACACTCGCTCCCGACAAATATCCGATGGCTGGCATGACCTCGCACAAAGTGACGGTCGGCATCTTCTCACTGCAAACAAGCCAGACTATCTACCTTGATTTGGGCGATCCAACTGACAGATATTTCACTAACATTGCTTGGTCGCCCGACGGCAAGACGCTTTATCTCTACGAACTCAACAGAGATCAGAACCACACGACACTCGATGCCTACGATGCCGCAACAGGTCGTAAGCTCCGCACTTTGCGCGAAGAGAGTTCCGACAAATATGTCGAGCCGCTTCATCCCATTACATTCTTGCCTTGGGACGACACGAAGTTCATCTACTGGAGCTGGAAGGACGGCTTCAAACACCTGTATCTCATGGACATAGAAGGCAAGGAGCTGGGGCAGTTAACCAGCGGAAAGTGGGTTGTCAAGGAGCTTGTCGGCTTCTGCCAAGCCACGAAGAGCGCCATCATCATCACGAAGGAGGCAGGCGATTTGCAGCGTAACATTTACAGCCTCAACCTGAAGACAAAGAAGAGAACTCTGCTCGATAATGGTCGCGGTTGCCATTCTGCGCAACTCTCTGCTGATGGGCGTTACCTCATCGACACTTGGCAAGAGCCAAACGTGCCGCGTGCCTGTGCCGTCAGAGACACGAAGACTGGCAAGCAATCGTTGCTTCGGACTGCAAGCGACCCGTGGGAAGGCTGGTATCAACCTATCTTCGAACAGGGCACGATACTTGCTGCGGATGGCGAAACAACGCTTTATTGGCGCATGGTAAAGCCGATGGATTTCGACCCAACGAAGAAGTATCCGACCGTCATCTACGTTTATGGAGGTCCCCATGCACATTGTGTCGAGGCTTCTTGGCACTGGGGTAGCCGTAATTGGGAAACCTATATGGCTCAGAAAGGCTACATCCTCTTCATCCTCGACAACCGAGGAAGCGAGGATAGAGGCAGGGACTTCGAGCAGGCGACCTTCCGTCATCTCGGTCAGGAAGAGATGAAAGACCAGATACAGGGCGTGGAGTACCTGAAGACGCTGCCTTATGTGGATGCCGACAGGCTTGGCGTGCACGGCTGGAGCTACGGCGGATTCATGACCACATCACTCATGACGACCTATCCCGACGTGTTCAAAGTGGGCGTGGCAGGCGGTCCTGTCATCGACTGGAAGTGGTACGAAGTGATGTACGGTGAGCGTTACATGGACACGCCACAGCAGAATCCCGAAGGCTACGAGCAGACAAGTTGCATAGGCAAGGCAAAGAACCTGAAGGGCAAACTGCAGATTATCATCGGCATGAACGACCCGACGTGTGTTCCGCAACACAGCCTGCAGTTCCTCAACGCCTGCGCTGAAGCCGGAACGCAGCCGGACTTCTTCGTCTATCCAGGCGAAGGTCACAACATGGCAGGGCATAAGAGTGTCCACCTTCACGAGCGTATCACACAGTACTTCGAAGACTATCTGAAGTAACCTCTCCTGTTAAGTCGAAAAACGTAACGTGTTACGATGACAATCATAACGTGTTACGTTGGCAATCATAACGTGTTATGTTGACCATCATAACACGTTATGTTTTTAATTCAAGGCTAAGATGGAATAATTGATACCGTCGCATTCGACGGAAGTACACACGGGGGAATCACTCTCTTGCACAGGAGCAGGCTCTGTCGAATCAGAGTCTGCTTCATGTTTTATAATGTATTTCTCCCTCTCGACGACTTGCGTGAGATACAAAGTATCGTGTACAGGACGGTCAACACAAAGCGTATCTGTCTCGTAAACATACTTTATCTCAGGTGCTTTCTCCAGAAACGTCGGGACAGACAAGCCAAAGATGAGACCTGCGACGGCTGCAGCTGGAGTAGCCACCCAACCCCAGTAAGTTCTTCTCTGCTTGAGTGGATTCTCGGGGACATGCAGTCTATTATTGTCTTTTGCCTTTAGGCGGCGTGCAGACGCCTGGAGTCGTTCTTCAAATGTATTCATGTCGATTGAGTTTTTGCTTAAGTATTTGGGTTAATGTATAGAGTCGCGACTTGACGGTTCCCTCGGGAAGTCCCATCAGATCGGCAATCTCGGGAACG
>JAFYYO010000137.1 GCA_017557475.1 Bacteroidaceae bacterium | reverse complement strand
CTTCGCTACTTTTTCTGTGCTCTTGCTTCAAGAATCTAATTTGAAAAGATAACGTGGAGTGTTGGCAAACATAACGTGTAATGTTTGCAATCATAACGTGTAATGTTTGCAATCATAACGTGTAATGTTTGCCAGAAGTACACGTGATGTTTTGCAACTAAACGTGTTTAGTTGGCGAATTGCATTAAGCGAGAAAAATAAGCACATTTGTTTTGTACTTTCTTTATTTATTTGTACCTTTGCAAAGCAATATATCGTTTTCCGAAATGCAAAACATTAGAAACTTCTGCATCATTGCCCATATCGATCACGGGAAAAGCACTCTGGCAGACCGTTTGCTGGAATATACGAAGACCATTACCGTGACAAAAGGGCAGATGCTCGATGATATGGACCTGGAACAGGAGCGAGGCATTACCATCAAGAGTCATGCTATTCAGATGGAATACACCCTTGATGGGCAGAAATATATCCTCAACCTTATCGATACTCCGGGTCATGTTGACTTCAGCTACGAGGTGAGTCGAAGCATAGCGGCTTGCGAGGGTGCTCTCTTGGTTGTAGATGCCACTCAAGGTGTTCAGGCTCAGACGATAAGCAATCTCTATATGGCTATCGATCACGACCTTGAAATCATTCCAGTCGTCAACAAATGCGATATGCCGAATGCTATGCCCGAAGAGGTTGAGGACGAAATCGTGGACCTGATTGGTTGCAAACACGAGGACATCATTCGTGCAAGCGGTAAGACTGGAATGGGCGTCGAGGACATTTTGAGGGCAGTTGTGGAGCGCATTCCTTGTCCGAAAGGTGACGACAAAGCTCCTCTGCAGGCTCTTATCTTTGACTCTGTCTTCAACTCTTTCCGAGGTATCATCGCCTACTTCAAGATTGTGAACGGTACGATGAAAAGCGGAGACCAAGTGCAATTCATCAATACGGGAAAGGAGTACAAAGCCGACGAAATCGGAGTTCTCAAGATGGATATGGTGCCTCGAAACGTCCTGAAGTGCGGAGATGTGGGTTATATCGTTTCTGGCATTAAGACGGCAACTGAGGTGAAGGTCGGTGATACGATTACGACTGTTGAGAATCCTTGCAGGGAAGCCATTTCAGGTTTCGAGGAAGTAAAGCCTATGGTCTTCGCTGGCGTGTATCCCATTGAGACGGAGGACTTTGAGAACCTTCGTGCTTCGCTCGAGAAGTTGCAACTCAACGATGCCAGCTTGACCTTCACACCCGAGAGTTCTGTGGCTTTGGGATTTGGTTTCCGTTGTGGTTTCTTAGGTCTCTTGCACATGGAAATCATTCAGGAAAGGCTCGACAGGGAGTTCAACATGGACGTCATCACGACTGTGCCGAACGTTTCCTACCTCGTTTATGATAAGCAGGGAAACATGCAGGAAGTTCACAATCCAAGCGGAATGCCTGACCAGACGCTTATCGACCATATTGAGGAACCTTACATTCACGCTTCCGTTATCACGACTGCGAACTATATCGGCCCGATTATGACGCTCTGTTTGGGCAAGCGAGGAGAACTTCTCAAACAGGAATATATTAGCGGAAACCGCGTTGAACTGCAATATGCGATGCCTCTTGGCGAGATTGTGATTGACTTCTACGACAAGCTCAAAAGCATTAGTAAGGGCTATGCTTCCTTTGATTATCATCAGTCAGGCTATCGTCCAAGCAAACTTGTCAAGATGGACATCCTGCTGAATGGTGAACCAGTCGATGCACTCTCCACTTTGACGCATTTCGATAATGCCGAAAGCTTTGGCAGAAGAATGTGTGAAAAGCTGAAGGAACTCCTGCCTCGTCAGCAGTTCGATATTGCCATCCAAGCCGCCATCGGAGCAAAGATAATTGCTCGTGAAACGGTTAAGCAGGTTCGAAAGGATGTGCTGGCAAAGTGCTACGGAGGCGATGTGAGCCGTAAACGCAAACTCCTCGAGAAGCAGAAGAAAGGCAAGAAACGCATGAAGCAGATTGGCAATGTGCAAGTTCCGCAGAAAGCCTTCCTCGCAGTACTGAAGTTAGATTAAAAGACCACCCTCTAACAACTATAAAATATATGGATAAAAATCGCGACATAGCTCGGGAAATCTCCCGCATCTACTGCCCTCTAACGCCTCAGGCCATCGAGGTGTTGGGCAGCATCCTTGTGCCCATGAAGTTCCAGAAAGGCGACACCATTCTGGAGGAAGGTAAAGTATGCCGCGCTCTCTACTTTGTAGAGAAAGGAATGGTCCGGCAGTATTACTACAAGAATAAGAAGGATGTAACAGAACACTTCTCCTTCGAGGGCCGAATCGTCTTCTGTATCGAGAGCTTCCTCAAGCAGGAACCAAGTAGGCTTATAGTAGAAGCGCTTGAAACTACCACTCTTTACGCGATCCCTTATGATGGGCTCCATACCTTGATGGTTCGCAATCAGGAGATAGAAATGCTCTATCGGAAGATACTCGAGCACGTTGCTATCAGTAGCCAAGAACATGCTGATAGCCAGCGCTTTGAGAATGCCGCTGAGAGATATGACCGTTTGCTTAGAGAGAAGCCTGAAATCATTCTGCGTGCTCCGATGGTTCACATTGCCAGCTTCCTGCAGATGACTCCCGAAACACTCAGTCGAGTTCGTGGAGCAAGTGCTGGAGCTGCAAAGAGTACCACTCCTCGAGACCATAATATTGCGTGGTGGACACAAACAAACTTGAAGTAAAACTTAGTTCCTATGCAAAGAAATAAAACCATCAAAGTCAAGGATAAGACTTTTACCGTTTCCATTTCCGAGAGAGCATTAAAGCGTCAGATTAAGCGCATCGCCGAGAAAATCAATCGCGATTACGAAGGTCGCGAACCGGTCTTTTTGGCAGTCCTCAACGGCTCTTTTATCTTTGCAGCCGACCTTTTGAGGGAAATTGACATGCCTTGCGAGATTTCCTTCGTCAAGTTGGCTTCTTATGAAGGTACGAGTTCTACGGGTAGTATCCGCGAAGTGATAGGGCTCAATGTCGATATTACTGGCCGACCTGTCATCATCCTTGAGGACATCGTCGATACAGGTCTCACGATGGCTCATATGCTCGAGACACTTAAGAAGCAGAATCCAGAGAGTATTAACATTTGCACGCTTTTGCTCAAACCCGACAAACTACAGGTCAAGCTCGACATTCGCTACGTCTGCATGCAGATTCCCGATGACTTTGTCGTAGGTTACGGCTTGGATTACGATGGGTTTGGAAGAAATACGAAAGACATATACACTATCGTGTAGGATTAGAGATTAGGGATTAGAGATTAAAACAATTATATAATAATGAAGAATATCATCATTTTCGGTGCCCCGGGTTCGGGCAAAGGAACCTATAGCGACGCGATTGTAGAAAGGTATGGAATGGGACACATCAGCACTGGCGATGTGCTTCGTGCAGAAATCAAGAACGGTACGGAACTGGGTAAAATTGCTCAGGGCTATATCTCTAAAGGTCAACTTATTCCCGATGAACTCATGATTGACATCTTGGCCAAGACCTACGATGCTCAGCCTGCTGGCAGAGGCGTTATCTTCGATGGCTTCCCTCGCACTATTGCTCAGGCAGAAGCTCTCAAGAAGATGCTTGCTGAGAGAGGGCACGAGTTGGGAATCATGATTGAACTTGTTGTCGAAGAGGACATCTTGATGTTCCGCTTGCTTCGTCGTGCCAAGGAACAAGGCAGAGAGGACGACAACGAAGAGACCATCAAGAATCGCTTCGAAGTCTATCAAAAGCAGACTGCTCCCCTGATTGAATGGTTCGAGAAGGAAGGCATCCGCAACACCTTCTATTGGGCTAACACTCCCAATAAGGAGGATATGATTGCCTCTATCTTCAAGTTCCTGGATACGCAGAAATAGGACCCCCTAACCCCCTTTAGGGGGAAAATGTTGACTTACGTCGAGCTAAAGCTTCAATGCTCAATGTTTAATGTTCAATGAGTGATAGCAACTTCGTAGATTACGTCAAGATTTGCTGCCGTTCGGGTAAGGGCGGACGCGGGTCTATGCACATGCACCGAGCCAAATACGTTCCCAATGGCGGTCCTGATGGCGGAGATGGTGGGCGTGGCGGACACGTGTATCTGCGAGGCAACCATAACTACTGGACGCTTCTACACCTTCGTTACGAGCGTCATGTGTTCGCTGGTCACGGAGGCAATGGAGGTCCCAGTGGAAGCACCGGCGCAGATGGCGAAGACAAGTATATCGATGTGCCTTGCGGAACTGTTGTCTATGATGCTGAGACAGGCGAATACCTCTGCGATGTTACCGACGACGGACAGGTTGTGATGCTCCTCAAAGGAGGTCGTGGCGGTATGGGCAACAAGCACTTCGCCACCTCTACAAATCAGGCTCCTCGCTATGCTCAGCCTGGCGAACCGATGATTGAGCGAACTGTCATCCTCGAACTTAAACTCCTTGCCGATGTCGGTCTTGTGGGCTTCCCCAATGCGGGTAAAAGCACCTTGCTGAGTGCCTTGTCGAGTGCTCGTCCGAAGATTGCCAACTATCCCTTCACGACGATGGAGCCTTCGCTTGGCATCGTTCCTTATAGAAACGGACAATCCTTTGTGATGGCTGATATTCCGGGTATTATAGAGGGTGCTTCAGAAGGCAGAGGCTTGGGACTTCGTTTCCTTCGTCACATCGAGCGCAACTCCCTTCTGCTCTTCATGGTGCCTGGCGATACAGACGACATCAAGCATGAGTACGAGGTTCTGCTTGGCGAATTGCGCAACTTCAATCCCGAGATGCTCGACAAGCAAAGGATTCTTGCCATAACGAAGAGCGACTTGCTCGACGACGAACTGCAGCAAATGCTTTCCGAAGACCTGCCTGACGACCTGCCGTATGTCTTCATTAGTGCTGTTACGGGAAGCGGTCTCGACAAACTCAAGGACCTGCTTTGGACGGCTCTGAACAGCGAGAGCAACAAGATTGCAGCCATCACTCAGCAGGAGCGTATCGTGCACAGGAACAAGGATATAGCTGCTTTCCGTCAGGAGATGCTCGACGAAGGCGAGGACGAAGAGATAGAAATCCTCGATGCCGACGCGATTGAGGATGTGGAAGAAGATGATTATTTACAAGACTCCTGACTGGCTTACGGCTTTCTCGACGGGAAAGGGCAGTGGGGTAGAGGCGCTTGGGCTTCGGCTTGAGGACCTTGCTTTGCCTCGTCAAGTACACTCCGATAATGTCCTTTGGATGAAGGAAGCAGGTCGCCCTGAAGCAACCGATGCCGTGATAACTGACAAACCTGGTCTTTGTGTTTGTGTCAAGACGGCCGACTGCATTCCTGTTCTGCTTTATGATACTCGCAAACGTGTCGTCGCAGCCGTTCATGCTGGTTGGCGCGGGACGGTGAGTCGGATTGTGCAGAAGACCATCAAGCAGATGCAACCCCTCAATCCCACAGACCTTCATGCCATCATAGGTCCGGGCATCTCGCTCGAACAGTTCGAGGTCGGCGACGAAGTCTATGAGGCTTTCCATGACGCAGGATTTCCGATGGAACGCATCGCAAGGAAGGCCGAGCGTTGGCACATAGACCTTTGGGAGGCAAACCGTTGGCTTCTTGAAGAGCTGGGCGTACGCGATATATATATTCAAGGTACGTGCACGCGCACGTCTGAGGACTTCTACAGTGCCCGTCGCGAGACAATCAATACGGGAAGGAACTATAACGGAATCTATATCAATTCATAATTCATAATTCTCAATTCATAATCGTAATTAAGGATGAATAGAGT
>JAFYYO010000136.1 GCA_017557475.1 Bacteroidaceae bacterium | reverse complement strand
CGACCCGAAGTACAAAGAACGCTACGAGAAGGATGTGGCAGCAGGACAGAATTTTGCCAAGGCATTGCACCTTGACAAGGGAGCTGCTTGTGTGCAGCGTTTCGTATCCAAGCATACCAAGCTTTTCCTCGCCATCATCTTCTCATTCGTGCTGTTCAGTGTCGGTCTGAGTCTATACCGCATGACACAGGCTGTCACTTATCGACCTCAGCCCTCCAGTGCCGTTGAACGCCAGGAGCAGGAGCTGCATTTCAAGCGTCATCATGCCCCCAATGAGCAGGAGATGACGAAAGAGAGAGACAACAACAGTAATACACCACATCAAACCGACGAATATGAAGCTTTCAGAAAAGATTAACTTCCGGCAGCCGAAGTATATGCTTCCTGCCATTTTGTATTTACCCATCCTGTTCCTGGGCTTCTTTGTCATCCGTCTCTTTGGAACGGAAAAGGCTGACATTGACAAGTCGAACTTGGAAACCACCGAGTTCTTCAATGACAAGCTGCCTGATGCCAATATCAAGGGTGACGGTATCGGTGACAAGTACACCAACATGCTTAATGACTTTGGTAAGATTAAGGATGAATCAGCCGTTGAGAACATTGAGCGTGGTGGTGAGGACATCAAGGAAGAATATACCTCACAGTACAGCGATGCAGAGGTGGCAGCGATGGATCAGAACAGCAGACAGGCGCAGGAGTCATTGGAACGTCTGAAGCAGTTGCAGGAGCAGATGCGACAGCAACAAGCTTTGGACAATAATTATGCTGAAGACCGCACGGGCGGCAACACCTCAGAGGAAGATGAGACGCTGGAGAGTCTTCGCAAAGCTCTTACTGTAGCAAGGATGGAAGGTCAACGACAAGCTTCAGGAGGTCTTTCTGCCGTGGAGAATACAGCTACTGAGACTGGTGACAAGGCCAGACAGCATGTAGAACAAAAGGTCGGAGAGGTTTCTATCAATGAGAATGCCGTCACCGAGATAGCGGAAGAGGCAGAAGCCGAAGAGGTTGTCAAGACCCAGAAAGAGACATCAGACTATTTCAATACCATCACCACCAATGAGCCACAGAATAAGCTTATCAAAGCCATTGTTGATGAAGAAATAAAAGCTGTTGATGGAAGCCGTGTGCGTCTGAGACTCCTTGATGACATCGACGTAGGTGAACGTACCATCCCAAGTGGCAGCTATCTGTATTGTACGATGAGCGGTTTCAGCCAACAGCGTGTCAAGGGAACTGTCAAGAGTGTCCTTATAGATGACGAGCTGGTAAAGGTCAATCTGAGCATCTACGACACCGATGGCATGGAAGGACTCTATGTGCCAAGGAGCAGTTTCAGGGAAACCACCCAGGACGTTGCCAGTGGTGCCATGAGCCAAAGTATGAGTCTTAACGACGGCTCTGCAACTAACTCTTTGGGACGTTGGGGTATGCAAGCCCTTCAGAATGCTTATCAGAAAACCGCCAATGCCATCTCCAAGAACATCCGTAAGAACAAGGTGAACATCAAATATGGCACACAGGTATATCTT
>JAFYYO010000135.1 GCA_017557475.1 Bacteroidaceae bacterium | reverse complement strand
GATACAGCGGCAACCTGAACATCAATAGCTTCCGAGGAGACGAGAAGTACAGCTTTGTGGGAAGCGCGAACAACACTCAAGGCAACGGCTTAAGCGACAATCAGAGGCTCGGCACAACGATGAACTGGGAGAACAAGAAAGTGGAGTTGAATGGTAGCGTCAACGGCGACTTCTCCCAAAGCAGCAGCGCCTCGCAGTCGAACTCGCAGAACTTCGAGCTGAAAAACTCTGCCTATTCTGCCAGCCAAAGCCACAGCAACAATCACAACGGCAGCTTTGGTTTCCAATACAGAGTGGAATGGAAGCCCGACTCGACGTGGAACGTCCTCTTCCGACCTGAATTCAACTTTAGCAGAAACAGCGGTTCTGGAGGCAACGAGTCAGCCACTTGGAACGACGATCCCTTCCAGTTCTCCCCCACTCCACTTGCCGACTATGCCGCTCTCGCAAAGCAAATCGGCGTGAACCATAGGCTTGGCGACAACTGGAACAGTTCGAAGAACATCAACGCCTCTGCCGAACTGCAAGTCAACAAAAGGCTGAAGAAGCCCGGACGAAATGTGACGCTCAATCTCGGAGGCGGTTATGGCGACTCGAACAACGAGGGAAACAGCTACTCGCAAACAGATTATTACCTCCTTCAAGCACTTAGCGGCGAGGACTCCGTCTATCATAAAGTGCAGTACAATCGTGGCTCGAACTACAACTACAACTTCAACGTTCGCTTCAGTTACAGCGAACCGATTGCCTACAACACTTATCTTCAACTGACTTACAACTATCGTTACAACTTCCGCGACAACGATAGAGACGTCCGCTCTATCTTCGATCCGTACAACGACATACTTGGCGTAAACCAATACAACTACGATGATTTCTATTATAGTGATTATACGGTGCAGGACAAGCAACAATGCAGCTACACCAAGAACATAGGTCAGAACCACGACCTCCGAGTCCAGGTGCGCATCAATCGCACCAAATATCGTCTGACAATCGGAGGTAATGTGCAGCCGCAAATCAGCAAAGTTGACTATCAGAAAGGGCGTATCGACACTTTGCTCAGGCGAACTGTCGTCAACGCTTCGCCTGTCGTGAACTTCCAATATCGCTTCAGCCGTCAGGAGCAACTGGAGTTCCGCTACAACGCCAATACTGGTTGGCCCAACATCACAGACATGATTCCCGATACGCTGAGCGACGCGAACCCACTTAACATTCGAATCGGTAACGCGGAACTCAAACCAAGCTTCACCCAAAACGTCCAATTCGAGTATCGTCGCACGGTTATCGACTACCAACGCACTAACGCAGTCAACTTCCAGTTCCATACAACTCGCAATAGCACCACGAATCGAACGGAATACAACGAGGTGACAGGCGGTCGCGTCTCGATGCCTGTCAATGTGAACGGCAACTGGAATGCGTCGGCGAACTACAACTTCAACACCGCTTTGGACAGCAAAAAACATTGGCGCTTCGATATGAATACGTCGCTCAGCACTTCGAAGAACATCGGATATCTGTATCGAAGCAAAGACAAGATGACGGTGGAGAACATCACTCGAAGCGGCAACTTCGGCCAGCGAGTTCGTTTCACTTTCCGACAAGACTGGGAAAGTGGCTGGCAAGTGGAAGCCAATGCGAACGGGAACTTCCGTTATAATCTCAATCGCAGCAACAATGCCACGGCCTCGAACCTCGACCACTATGACTTCAGATATGGCGGAAGTTTCGTCCTAACCTTCCCCTGGGGCATGACCATCAGCAGCGACATCGAGCAACAAAGCCGCCGTGGCTACTCGGATGCCGCAATGAACACGAACCATTTGATATGGAACGGAAGCATCAGCCAAAGGTTCCTCCCCTACAAACAGCTGACCATCAGCCTCCGCGCAGTTGACATCCTCGACGAACGCGACGACGTGAACCGCAATGTGAGCGCAGTCAGCCGAACCGACACAAAGAGCGAAATGGTCAGGAGCTACGTCCTGCTCTCAGCCAACTGGCGCTTCGGTCGCTTCGGCGGACGCGGCATGATGGGCGGAGGCAGAGGTCGTGGTGAAGGCGGCCAACGAGGTGGCGGAGGCTTCGGAGGCGGTCGCGGCGGAGGCGGAGGCTTCGGTGGCGGCGGAAGATTCTGAGAAGCATAAAAAAACTAACCACGTCTAGTTGGCAAACTAGGCACGGTTAGTTGGGCAACGAGGCACGTCTAATTGAGCAACTAGGCGTGCCTAATTTTATAAGTAGGCTTTTACTTCACTTCCCAGATGTCATTCGTCTCGAGCAACTCGGCGAAGTTATGGTACTTCTTAGCCGCTTTGATTTCCTCAATCTGACTCCAGACACAATCGTCATAGGTTGGAGCCTCAACATCGCGAATCACGCCAAGAGCAATCGGCCACTCCATCTCGGCGAGCTTCAACTGCAAGGTATTGTCCTCACATTTTGCGTCGTGAGCCAGGACGTCGGCTTCTGTGTAGCCATCTTCGCCAAGTTTCACGGCCTTGATATTAAAGCCTTCCTGAACGATGCCATACTCGTTGTTCTCTCCGAAGAGCATCTTCTCGCCATGCTTCAGGTAGATAGCATTCTTGGCACGACCTTCCTTGCTATAAACCGCATCGTGGGTGCCGTTGTTGAAGATCACGCAGTTCTGCAGGATCTCACACACGCTGGCACCTTTATGATTGTAGGCCGCCTTGAGAATATCTACAGTTCCAGGAGCATCGGTAGCAACCGAACGGGCAAAAAAATGACCTCTCGCTCCGAAACAAAGCTCGGCAGGACGGAAAGGATCTTCAACTGTGCCATAAGGAGAGGACTTGCTGACGAAGCCGCGAGGGCTGGTAGGACTGTACTGTCCCTTCGTCAAACCATAGATTCTATTGTTGAGCAGAATCATGTTCAGGTTGATGTTCCTGCGGTTGGCATGTATGAAGTGATTGCCTCCGATAGCGAGTCCGTCGCCATCACCGCTGACTTGCCATACGGCGAGGTCAGGGTTGGCCACCTTGCAACCAGTAGCAATCGCAGCAGCACGCCCGTGAATAGTGTTCATGCCATACGTCGCCATATAGTGAGGCAAACGGCTTGAGCAACCGATACCGCTGATGACGGCGGTCTGCGAAGGTGCCACACCTATCTCGGCCATCGCTTTATGAAGGCTGGCCAGGAAGAAGTGGTCGCCACATCCAGGACACCAACGAGGCTGTCCTTTCTTGAAATCATTATTCGTGTAAGCCATAATTGTGTCCTTTTATTTGTTTATAATCTGATTGAATGCCTCGACTAACTCGTTCACGACGAACGGCTGGCCCTTTACTTGATTGAATTGCATGGGCACGAAGCCGTCGACTTTCATGCGGAGCCAACCTGCGAGCTGACCCATGTTTTGCTCTGCTACCACGACTTTCGGGTACTTCTTCAGCACTTCGGAAGTGTTCTTGGGAAGCGGATTGATGTAGCGGAAGTGAGCCAAAGCCACTTTCTTGCCCTTTGCACGCAGTTCGTCCATCGCAGCATGAAGGTGTCCAAAGGTCCCTCCAAAGCCGACAATCAGCAACTCGGCATCTTCCTTATCGCCCAGAACTTCGAGGTCTGGAACAGGAATAGCGTCGATCTTAGCCTGACGTTTGCGAGTCATGAGGTCGTGATTCTCTGGATTCGTACTGATGGCACCCGTCTTGTCGTCCTTCTCGAGACCACCCAGGATGTGCTCGAAGCCTTCCCTACCAGGCACAGCCCAGTAGCGAACTCCCTCCTTATTACGCATATAAGGTGTCCACGAGCCCTTGAGTTCCTCAGGAACATACGGGGGATTGATGGCTGGATAGTCCTTCAAATCAGGTAACTTGAAAGCAGCTGAGCCGTTGGCCACAAAGGCGTCGGTCATCAGAATGACTGGCGTCATGTGCTCCAAAGCTATCTTGCTGGCAGCGAAGGCCATCTCGAAGCAATCGGTAGGACTGGCCGCAGCAACCACAGGCATTGGGCTCTCACCGTTACGACCAAAGAGAGCTTGCAAGAGGTCGGTCTGTTCACTCTTCGTAGGAAGACCCGTCGCAGGACCACCTCTCTGCACATCGAGAACAACCAAAGGCAGCTCCATAATGACTGCAAGGTTCATTGCCTCGCTCTTCAAGCAGATGCCAGGACCGGAAGTGCTCGTTACAGCCAAAGCCCCAGCAAAGGAAGCGCCCACGGCACTTGCGCAGCCTGCAATCTCGTCCTCGCATTGAACGGTAATCACGCCCAGGCTCTTGTGCTTCGAAAGCTCGTGAAGGACGTCGGTTGCGGGAGTGATGGGATAAGAACCAAGGTAGAGTTTCAGCCCAGCCTTCTCGGCAGCGGCGATGAAGCCATATGCCGTGGCCTTGTTGCCAGTGATGTCCATATAGCGACCAGGCACTTTGTTCTTGGTCTCGATGCGATAGACATTGGCCACGCTGGAGTGCGTATTGTGTCCATAATCGTAGCCTGCCTGAATGACTTTGATGTTTGCTTCGGCAATCTCGGGCTTCTTTGCGAACTTCTCACGCAAGAAGTTGAAGGCGACATTCAAGTCTCTGTCGAACAACCAGCACACTAGTCCGAGGGCAAACATATTGCGGCACTTGAGGATCGACTTTGCGTCCATGCCGGTTTCTGTCAGGCAATCCTTCACCATCGAGGTAAGCGGGCAAGCAATCACTCTATCGGGATCGATACCCATCTCGCCGAGATAATCCTCGGTTTGGAACTGAGCTTTCTCCAAATCCTTAGGTCCGAAACTGTCGGTATCAATGATGATAGCGGCATCGGGCTTAGCATAGCGATACTGCGTCTTGAGGGCTGCGGCATTCATTGCCACGAGTACATCGCAGAGGTCGCCAGGCGTATAAACCTGCTCGGCACCGATATGCACCTGGAAACCGCTGACACCAGTGAGCGAACCTTGCGGAGCGCGGATGTCTGCGGGATAGTCAGGGAACGTACTGATACTGTTGCCTACGGTCGCAGACACAGTAGAAAAAATATTTCCGGCGAGTTGCATACCGTCGCCGGAATCACCTGAGAATCGTACTACTACTGATTCTTTTTCCTTTATTTCCATCGTTATCTCTTAACTATGAATTCTTAACTATGAACTCAAAAGCAGTACTCCCGAGGGGAATCGAACCCCTATCTAAAGTTTAGGAAACTTCTATTCTATCCGTTGAACTACAGGAGCATCCATGATTTTGCAGTTTGGGCGGTCTCCAAAATCGCGTGCAAAGGTACAACATTTAATTAAATCTACAAAATATGTATTATTATTTTCTCACTTAAGTTGGGGGAGTCGTCAAACTAGGCGTGGCTAGTTGGCAAACTAGACGTGCCTAATTCGCAAACTAGACGTGCCTAGTTGGGCAACTAGGCGTGGCGTGTTTCCTCCCCACCCATGCCTCTCCCGCAAAAGGAGGAAAGAATCATACGAAAAAAGGCCTGGGGCAATGCCTCAGGCCTTATCGTTTATAGGAAATGAACCTATGTTAGAACTTCACCTTCAGGTACTTGACTCCGTGAGTGGGGATGAAGTAGTTGACATCGGAGGTGCTGAGGTCCTTCTGGCGCCAAAGGTCGCGGACGCTCTGCAGCTTCTCGATACCCATCTCGCCAAAGTACTTCTTGAAGTCAACCTTTGCATCTGTTCCTCCTACATTGAAGATGCCGACTGCACAACTGCCGTCGCTGAGAGGACGTGCCCAAACCTGTATTGCGCCATCGAGCACTACACGCTGAGCCTGCTTGCCCAAGATGTCTTGGTTGATAGCATTGACTTCGTTGTTGCAAAGCAGACTTACGGTAAACTCGTCCATCTGTGCAATGTCGCAACCAATCAGCATATTGCTGGCAAGGAGCGTCCACAGGCTGATGTGGGTGTACTGCTCGTCTGGAGTCAGACGGCTGTCGCGAAGATTATTACTCCAACCTACCTTACCTACAATCAACATGTCTGGGTCGTTCCAATGACCTGGCTTTGCATAAGGATAGAGGTCGGGCTGCTGACAGAAACCAATGTCGTAGAGGCTCTCCCAAGTGTCCGTGATGTCGCCTGTCGTACGCCAAGAGTTGGCATCCACAGCTTCACCCCACTTCCAAACGTCAGCCATACCATATTGGCAAAGGCTGTAGAAGATGTCGCGAGGCTGCTGGCGAAGGCAACGCTCCATCAACAGATAAGGACGAACGTAACTGGCAACCGTCTGATTGTCTGGCTCAGTCCTGTGCTTGCGACCATATCCGCACCAGTCGTACTTGAGGTAGTCGATGCCCCAACTATTGTAGCTCTCAGCATCCTGCAATTCGTGGTCGATACTTCCAAGATAGCCACCGCAAGTAAGGTCGCCAGGAGAAGAATAGATGCCGAACTTCAGGCCTTCCGAGTGGAGCCAGTCGCCCAGATCTTTCATGCTGGGGAACTTCTCGTTCACAGCAATCGTGCCATCAGCATTACGCTTGGGTGCTTCCCAACCATCGTCGATGTTCATGTAGCAATAACCATAGTCGGCCAGGCCTTTCTCGATGAGCGCCTTAGAACTACTAATAACCTTGTCTTGCGTCACACTCAATCCCCAGCAGTTCCAGCTGTTCCAACCCATCGGAGGCGTCAGACCAATCTTACTGCCGCAACGAATCGTGAACTTCTGCGTCTGCTCGCCCTTTGCATTCTTTGCCTTCACTGTAAAGGTATAGGAACCTGGCCTTTCGAGAGAACCACTGAGGGCACCGTTGTCAGGATTGATGGCGAGGCCTGCTGGCAGATCGTCCGAGGTAATCTTCATGGGACGGTCGCCACTCACACCAAAGCGGAAGTGGATGGGGGAGCCTGGACGCACGCCATACAGCGGAGTAGTGTTGAAACGAGGCTCAGCAGGAGCAGCAGGCGTCAGGATGTACTTCGGAATGTACTTCGTCTCAGTGCTCAAGCCTGTCTTGTCTTCTGTAAAGTTAGATACGATGCGAACCATTTGGTGGCTGTCGTAAGGAAGACTGATGACACGGTTCTTCTTCTCATTGACGGAAACCTTCATCGACTTCTCACCAAGCACTTTGCCTGTCTCAGGATCCTCCACCTGAACCTTGAAGACGCCGCTCTTCGTGGCAGCCATCTTACTGGTAAGGGTGCTGATACTTTGACCATTCGCGCCTTCCTTGATACTGATGCTCAGGTTGTCAATAGTATTGGGAACACGCACCTTTACAGGACCTGCGAACATGCCTCCAGGGTCGCCTCCATTATACACTCTTACTGCCAAGACATTGTCTGCATCCCACTTAATCAGACTACTATTTGCCTTAACTCGATAAACGCGAGGAATGCTCCAAGCGCTCTTGTAGCCCTTCTCGTCCTTGGGGAAGCCGCCACTCTTGCCAATGAGTTTACCATTCAGGTAAACTTCGTCAGCGTCATCAATCTTGCCCATATTGAAGTCGACGGTCTCCTTGAGGTCTGACTTCTCGAGCAAGCTCTTGGGAATGGTAACATGATAGCGGTACCAGCCGAAGCCGTTCTCAATCTTGACGCCTTGCGACGTCCAAGTCATCGTGTTCTTGATGTCGCGCCAACCGCTCTCGTCAACGTTAACACCAGCCCACGAGGCATCGTCTCCAGCATGGAACTTTGCATTCTCAAGGGTTACATCCTGTGCAAAGGATGAGAGCGACATAGTGCCGGCAAGCACTAATAGGGAAAGAAACTGTTTCATCATAATCGTCAGTTTTAGGTTATATACTTATTTAATTTACACTTTCAGGAATACACGCTTGCGATAGAGGAAGTAGAGGAAAAGCCAGCAGACGGCGATGTAAGCCACCTGCGTAAAGAAGGCTTGCGAGTTCTCGGGCATCAGTTTCACGAGTCCGCCGAAGAGTTTGTCCGAAGTATAGGAGAACTTGATGAACTTCTGAGCCAGATAGATGGTGATGGAGTTCATGCCGATGACCGTGAAGAAAAGCGTCCACCTACGCCAATTCAATACATCTATTATATAATAGAAGAGGGCAAACATCAGTACAGAATAAGCGCCCACAACCATCACGAAGGAACTTGTCCACATCTTCTTGTTGATGGGGAACACTTCATTCCAAAGTAAACCGATTGCCAAAAGCACAATACCTGCAAGAATCATCCAAAGAACCTTCTTGCCTGGAGTCAGTCCTTCGCGCTTTGACTTTACCAATTCGCCTGTAAACATGCCAAGAAGAGCCGTACCAATAGCAGGAATGACGCTCAGGATGCCTTCGGGATCGATGTTGCCGTAATAGATGCGTCCAGGCAAGAGGATGCGGTCAACATAGCCGACGATGCTTCCTTGAGCAGAGAAGATGTCCTCTCCTCCCCCATCAGGAGCAGGAATAAAGCCTGCCACAAGCCAATAGCCTACGAGCAGAACTGCCGTGATGCCCACTCTGGTCTTCCATCCTGTATGTATGAAGATGAGTGCTGCAAACATCCAAGCCAAGCCGATTCGCCCAAGCACGCTGGCATAACGAAGATTCTCGAAGTCGAAGTCAAGCAAGTTATTATAAACTACACCCAAGAAGACGAGCATCAGTCCGCGATAGATGACTTTTCTGTGGATAGCCCACTCCGACTTTCCTTGCTTGCGTTGCTTAGCTAAAGAGAATGGGAAGGAAATGCCTGCAATAAAAAGGAACAAGGGGAAAATGGTGTCGTGATGCCGAAGTCCGTGCCATTCGACGTGCTCCATCTGCTCTGCTATCGCTTGCGTGAAGCTGCAAGGGAACCACTCGGCAAGTGCCATAAGCAAAGCTGCACCACCCATAATAAACAACATATCGAAGCCTCGAAGGGCATCAATCGACATCAGTCGATCCGAAGGCAACTGTGCCACTCTATCATCTGTCTTTTTCTTCATGATAACTATTAATTGTTTGAAAGGTTTAATGATTAAAAGAACTTCCGCCAGCAAACTCCCTAAGCAAGCTAGAAGGCGGGACTTGGTCACCAGGAATGCCCCGGAAATAGGCAAGGAACTTGCGCAGGCGACTGGCCTCAGCATACTCTAATGCGCGTTCCGGCACTTGCTCGAGGATGGGCATCACCTGTTCACGAATCACCCCCAACTCATAGAGCAAGGCGCTGTTGAAGGTCGCATCTGCAAATCCTTGGAAGGGGAAAATCCACTTCTCTTCGCCGGCACTGACGCTTGGAGCACGCTTGATAGTCTCCAAAGCAGAATAGCCACGATGCTTATAGTCACGAAGGATGCGGCGAAGCAAGCGAATGTCGGCAGTCGGGATGTGATTGTGGTCGTCGAGCTGAATGGTAGTAAGCGTCGAGACATAGATTCGGTACTTCTTCTCCTCCGGTATCTGCTGCGTAAGAATCGGGTTAAGAGCGTGATTGCCTTCAAGGATGATGACATCCTCGGGACCAATCTTCAGTTTCCTTCCCTCGAAAACGCGTTCGCCAGTAGGAAAGTCATAACGGGGAAGCTCTACCTCTTCACCTTGAAGCAAAGCATTCATCTGCCTATTGAAGAACGTTGTATCGACTGCTCCAATACACTCGAAGTCGTACTCTCCATTGGCATCTTTGGGTGTATCAACGCGATTGACGAAGTAGTCGTCTGTACTGATGGTATGAGGACGCAAGCCACAAGCCATCACAAGAACTGCCAACCTCCTTGCTGTCGTTGTCTTACCGCTACTGCTCGGGCCTGCAAGCAAGACGATTCGAGCACCTCTTTCCGCTATTTCGTCGGCAATATTGCTGAGCTTCTTCAACTGCAAAGCCTCGCTCACATTAATGAGATCTGTTGCATTCCCTTCCTGAATGGCGTAATTGAGTTCGCCAACTGTTTGCACACCAAGAATTTCCTGCCA
This sequence comes from Bacteroidaceae bacterium, assembly GCA_017557475.1. Next base: position 15,790 of record JAFYYO010000135.1, on the reverse strand, counting down.
TCTCTGATGTTCGCGAATGACGTCGAACATCTTCTTGTTCTGCTCGATGATCTCTTCCAACTGCGAAGGGTCTTTCCGCGAAGGAGCACGAAGCAGCATGCCGTCGTAGAACTTGATGAGGTCGAAGAGATGTATCTGACTTGTGCGAGTGAGCAAACAACTGTAGAAATAGTCAATTGTTTCGCCTAATTTATAATAATAGGTATAGAGTTCGTCCTGACTTTCCAGCAACTGAACCTTGCTCTTCATGCCTCGTTTCTCGAACATCTCAATAGCCTCTTCAATAGGACATTGTATGCGATGAATGGGCATATCGGCATCTATGATTTCCTGCATTCGTTGCTTTATCCGACGAACATCCTCATCCTCTACAGGGCGACCTATGCGGAGCTGACAATAATAGCCTCGACAAACAGAACCGCCGATAAGGAGTTGTGCATCGGGATAGGCGTCTTCAACTGCTTTTGCAAGGATGAAGAAGAGCGTTCGCGTATAAGTCCTCATCCCACTATGGGAAGTGAGCGGCAGGAACTCCACATCTTTATTATTATAGAAGCGATAGTTCATGCCCTGCACTTTATTGTTGACGCGAGCAGCCACAGGACCATAATCCATCTGGAATTTCGCTAAGGCAAAGGCATCATAAAGATTACTGCCGAAGGGCACGCTTATTCTCTTGCCATTATTGCGGCAACGTATTCTCAGTTCACTTGGCATTAGTTTTCTTCGATTTATGAGTTAAGAATAGTCATTAGTTCTTTCATTCCTTCGCTTGCACCCTTCATGATTTGATGAACAGGCACATCGCTATTCCAAGCGACTGGTTTCGGGTCGATGAGATAGATGGGTGTGCCAGGGCGAACGCAGCGAGTCAGTCCTGCGGCAGGATAGACATTGAGGCTCGTCCCTATCACGATAAGCATCTCTGCCTTTGCACATTCTTCAACGGCTTTATCTATTTCAGGAACTGGTTCACCAAACCAAACGATGAAGGGGCGAAGCTGACTTCCGTCCTCGGCAAGATCGCCGAGTTTCACTTCGAGGTGTTCTTTGTCGAGCGTCTTAATGTATCGCGGATCATTAGGAGACCAGCTGCTTGTCACCTTCATCAGTTCGCCATGAAGATGAATCACATGCGTGCTTCCAGCTCTTTCGTGCAGGTTATCGACATTCTGTGTCACAACCGTTACGGCGTGCTTCTCTTCAAGTTTTGCCACAAGTTCGTGCCCAAGGCAAGGTTTCACGTCGAGCAGTTGCTTGCGTCGCACATTATAGAATTCCGTCACAAGTTTCGGGTCGCGTACCCAACCTTCGGGCGTTGCCACATCCTCTACATTGTATTGGTCCCAAAGGCCTCCATTGTCGCGGAAGGTGCTGATGCCGCTTTCCGCACTCATGCCTGCTCCAGTCAACACGACAAGTCTCATAATCCCACCTTTTTGTGTTAAAGATATGCAAATATAGCAAAAAAAACGATGCGAATGCACGCAGAGTGAAGAAAATGTTTTAATTTTGCTGCGCATTTATTGTAATACGTATATAAAATGGACAAGATTAGCTATGCTCTGGGGCTTGGAATAGGCCAACAGATAAAGAGTATGAACATAGAGAACTTCAGTATCGAGGACTTCGCAAAAAGCATCCAGGATGTCATCGAAGGCAAGGAGACTGCGTTCTCAAGCCGTGAGGCTCAAATTATGCTTCAAGAGTACTTCACGAAGAAGCAGAAAGAGGAGGCTCAGGCACACATTGCAGAAGGCAAAGCCTATCTCGATGCGAATGCCAAGAAGCCAGGTGTAACCGTTACGAAGAGCGGCCTGCAGTATGAAGTCCTTCAGGAAGGAACAGGCAAGAGTCCTAAGGCAACCGATACCGTTCGCTGCCATTATGAGGGAAGATTGCTCGACGGAACTGTCTTCGACAGCAGCTACAAGCGCGGCGAACCTGCCGACTTCGGCCTTAATCAGGTCATCACAGGTTGGACAGAAGGCGTGCAACTTATGAAGGAAGGCGCCAAGTTCCGCTTCACCATCCCTTATCTTCTGGCATACGGAGAGCAGGGAGCAGGAGCAAGCATTCCACCTTTCAGCACTCTCATCTTTGATGTGGAGCTCATAAAAGTATTGTAACTAAAAAAACTCACAAACTTATAAACTCATAAACAACAAACAACATGAAAAAGTTTTCAATTCTCGCAGCCGTTGCAGTGGCTGCCATTCTGGGAAGCTGCGGTAACGGCACTCCCAAAGCAAACCTTAAGGACGACGTTGATACGCTGACTTATGCTGTCGGTGTGGCTCAGACTCGAGGTCTGGAAGAGTACCTGTCTCAGCGTATGGGTGTTGACACAACCTACATGGACGAGTTCTTCAAAGGTCTGAAAGAAGGTGCCAACGCTGGTGATAACAAGAAGAAAGCTGCCTACTATGCTGGTATCCAGATGGGACAGCAGATTGCTCAGCAGTGGATTCCCGGTCTCAGCTATGAGATCTTCGGTGATGACAGCACACGCACTGTAAGCCTTCAGAACCTCCTGGCCGGCTTCATCTCAGGCGCTACGGGCAAGAATTGCCTGATGACAGCTGACGAAGCTGCACAAACGATGCAGACGATGATGGAGACCGTAAAGGCAAGAGTGATGGAAGAAAAGTACGGTGACTGGAAGAAGGAGTGTGAGAACTTCATGGCTAAGATTGCCAAGAAGGACGGCATCAAAGAGCTTGGTGACGGCGTCTACTACGAAGTGCTCACCGAAGGAAAAGGTGCTATTCCTGCCGACACCAACCGTGTTAGCGTTAATTACGAGGGCAAGCTCCTCAACGACACTATCTTCGACAGCAGCTATCAGCGTGGTGAGCCCGCCAAGTTCCGTTGCAATCAGGTTATTCCTGGATGGACAAAGGCTCTGACCAACATGCCTGTCGGCTCTGTTTGGAACGTTTACATTCCTCAGGAACAGGCATATAAAGATCAGGACAGAGGCGAAAAGCTTCCTCCTTTCTCTTGCCTCATCTTCAAGATTGAATTGCTTGGAATAGAATAATTTATTTAGAAGTAAAAGTGGAAGCAAAGCTAGTCTACTGGCTTTGCTTCCATAAATACTATAGCAATGAAGAAGTTTATTCTATTTGCACTCTGCGCCAGTCTTTCTCTGGGCATGAGTGCTGCCAAAAAGACAAGCAAAAAGAAAGCCAAAGAACCTGTCGAGGTGGTCGATACGGTATGTGTCGATACTTTCAGCTACTACTTTGGTCGTGCTAACTCAAATGGTCTGAAGGGCTACTTGGCTCAGCGCATGGGCATCGACACCACCTATATTGCCGATTTCCTGAAGGGTTTCGAGCAAACGACGCTCACTGAAGCCGACAAGAAGGAGAAGGCTCGCCTGGCCGGCATCGAGATTCGTCAACAGGTAGAGGAGCAGGTTTATCCCCAAGCCTCTAAGCAAGTGAACGATAGCACCGATGTCCTGAACAAGGCTCTCTTTGTGAAAGGTTTCCGCGAAGGCTTCGAGGGCGTGAATGCCACCATTCCTATGGATAGCACTCAGGCACTTGTCAAGAAGCAGATGGACTACTATCATAAGGTCAAGATGGAGAAGAAGTATGGTGCCAACCGCATTGCCGGCGAGGAGTTCCTCAAGGCCAATGCCAAGAAGGACAGCATCAAGGTCACTCCCAGCGGCCTCCAATACAAAGTCCTGACAGCGGGTACCGGCGATATTCCTACAAAGGAGAACAAGGTGAAGGTCAACTACGAAGGTCACCTCATCGACGGAACCGAATTCGACAGCTCCTATAAGAGGAACAAGCCTGTTACCTTCCCCGTTGGAGGCGTCATCGCAGGTTGGACAGAAGCACTCTGCATGATGCCCGTCGGCAGCAAGTGGATGCTCTATGTTCCTCAGGAACTGGCCTATAAGGACCGCGAGCAAGCAAAGATTCCTCCCTTCTCCTGCCTCATCTTCACCGTTGAGCTCCTGGACATTGAAAAGGACACTCCCAAAAACTAGGCACGCCTAGTTGGTCAATTAGCCACGTCTAGTTGGCGAATTAGGCACGCCTAGTTGGCCAACTAGACACGGCTAGTTTTTTCACATCACCTCATAAGATTACCATTAACTAAAACCAACAATATGAAGAAGTCACTTTTCCTTGCTGTTTTACTCCTTTCGAGTTTTGCTGCCAAAGCGCAGAAACAAGTCAGCGCAACAAGTCCCGACGGACAGACTAAAGTAACAGTAACCATCTCCGACCGCATCTACTACGACGTAGAAAGCCACGGAGAGACGCTGTTCAAGCAGAATCACATCGGTATGACCCTCAGCGACCGCACCCTCGGCGAGAAGCCTGCCCTCAAAGGCAACAAGGTGACAAAGGTCAACGAGACTATTTCGCCTATCCATCCCCTCAAGTTTAGCAAGGTTGAGAACAACTATACTCTGCTCACAACCACTTTTGGCGGCAACTACAAGGTTGAGTGGCGCGTCTATAACGATGGCGTTGCTTACCGCTTCATCACAGCCTTGAAGGGCGATATCGAAGTGATGAGCGAGGACGGAACTTGGCAGCTCACCAAGCCCGCAAAGCTCGTCCTTCAGCAACCTGGCGGCTTCAAGACCAGTTGCGAAGAGAACTACTCAGTCGTTGAAAGCAATGCTTGGAAGGCCGACGACCGCATGAGCGAACTGCCCATCCTCGTTATGGGTGAGAAGCAGAAAGTCCTCATCTCTGAGTTCGACCTGTTCGACTATGCAGGCGTCTTCCTAAAGTCAACTGGCGAGGGCAACAATGCTTTCACAATCACCCAGCCTAAGTGCCCTATCGAATACGAAGATCAGGGCGACCGCAGCCATAAGATTCTCAAGGAAGCCGACTATGTTGCCAAGACAAAAGGCACTCGCACCTTCCCCTGGCGCTATATGCTCATCACTCAGAGCGATGGTCAGCTGGCCGAGAACACTATGCCCGTTCGTCTCGCTCCTGCAAACGAGATTGGCGATACCGACTGGATCAAGGTCGGACAGACTTGCTGGGACTGGCTCAACGGCATCCCTTTCGGACCTGACGTAACGTTCAAGTCGGGCATCAACCTCGACACCTACAAGTACTTTATTGATTTCGCAGCCCGCAATGGCGTGGGTTACATACTGATTGACGAAGGCTGGGCACTCAACACACGCGACCCCTTCGTGACGAATCCCGAGGTACATTTGCCCGAGATTATCGCTTACGGCAAGAGCAAGGGCGTCGGCGTCATCCTGTGGTTGCCGTGGCTTACGGTCGAGCACCACATGGACCTCTTCGAGAAGTTTGAGGAGTGGGGCATCAAGGGCACGAAGATTGACTTCATGGACCGTCAGGACCAATGGATGATCAACTTCTACGAGCGCGTAGCCAAAGAGGCTGCCAAGCATCACATCTTCGTCGACTTCCACGGCGCATTCCATCCCAGCGGCTTGGACTACAAGTATCCCAACGTCCTCACCTACGAAGGCGTACGCGGTATGGAGTATAATGGAAGCTGCAAACCCGACAATACTGTATGGCTTCCCTTCATTCGTAACGCCGTCGGACCCATGGACTATACGCCAGGCTCAATGCTGAACTATCAACCTGAACGCCATCATGGCGGCCGTCCTATCTGCTCCGGTGTTGGCACAAAAGTCTTCAACTTGGCCATCTTCGTACTTGCTGAGAGCAACCTGCAGATGCTCATGGACAACCCCTGCCGCTACGACCAATGGCCCGACTGCCGCGACTTCCTCACAAGTGTGCCAGTAAACTGGGACGAGACGCGTGTTCTCCAGGCTGAAGCAGGTCAGTATTGCATCACAGCAAAGCGCAAAGGCAACAAGTGGTTCATCGGTGGCATCACCAACAGCACAGAGCGTGACTTCCAACTCAAGCTCGACTTCCTGCCCGCAGGCAAGGACTACAAGATGGTCAGCTTCAAGGACGGCGTCAATGCTCACATCATTGCAATGGACTATCTCCGCGAAGAGAAAAGAGTCAACAGCAGCTCCGTCCTGCCCATCCACATGGCTCGCAACGGCGGCTGGTGTGCAAGCATCGAATAAACAACTCAGAGATATTGAAAGAAGAAGACGGGAACATCGCAATGCTCCCGTCTTTTTCATAAACAAACACAAGTTTATTTTACATCAGCGGGAACATTATCCCTTTTTCTGCGTCTATATAATAGGACAAACAAATGGAACGAGAAGCATTCTGCACACTGGCGCGTCAAATGAGGCCCGACATCCTGGCCCTCAGCCGCCGCTTTCTTAGGGAAGAGGGCGAGGCAGAAGACAATGTTCAGGACACACTGCTCAGGCTTTGGACAATCAGGGAGAGACTCGATGAAGTCCGCTCTGTCCAGGCATTGACATACGCCATCTGCAAGAATCTCTGCATCTCTAAGCTTCGCAAAAGGAGAATCATCCCGATGGAGCTCAGCGACGAGATAAAGCTCATCAGCGCACACGACTCTGGGTGGATGCTCGAAGAAAAAGAGAACGCCAAGTGGCTCGAAGACAACATAGCAGGACTTCCTGCTGCACAGATGCAGATTCTCAAGATGAGCCAGCAAGACGGGCTTGAGAACAGCGAGATAGCAGAAGTGCTCGGCATCAGCGAGACTACCGTTCGAACTGCGCTCTGCAAAGCCAGAAAGAACCTCTTGGAGAAACTCATGAAGCGAAATCAAGACATCATATCATGAACAAGATAACATCAGAAGACGTACGCGAACTGCTCCGTCGTTACATGGAGGGAGAGAACACGCAGGAAGAACTGAAGTTGCTCAAAGCATTCTTCGGCAATGCTTCGGACTTGCCTGCCGACTTGGTTCCTTATGCCCAAATGTTCGCCATCATTGACAAAGAAGTGCCGATGCCAAGCGCAGAAGCTTTGGACAGATTCTCAGAGAACCAACTTCCTGCAGCTCGCCGCCGCATTCCCTTGTGGCCCTTCATTGCTGCAGCCTGCATCGCCACCTTTGCCGTCATCTTTTTGACACCGCCTCAGCAGAAAGAGGAAAGCATGGCGGTAGCTTATGTTGAAGGCAAAATGCTCAACGACAAAGCACTGGCCATGCAGATAGGGCAGGAAGCCTTGCAAGAGATATTCAGCAACGGAAACGAAGAACAACAACTCCACGAACTATTCAACACACCATGAAACGGATATATATAATAATGTGTATGCTCCTCGGCATTACCCTGAGCATCACAGCACAGGAAGGCCTACACATCAACGAGGTCTTCGAAGGAAAACTTATTGACAAAGAGGAAATGCGCGAAAGCCTCATCAAAGGCGAGAGCCTCGCGCCCTACAAACTCAATGTGCTCCACACCATTAAGTTCGCAGCGAGCGGCAAGGAAAGGGCAAGGGTGGATGCTCTCTTTACCAAGGATATGAAAGGAAGTATCTCCGACGACGAAAGCGACATAGAGTACGAGAGCGAGGTTGAATATGTCGGTAGCTTCATCTACTATGCCATCGTGCAGCTCACGGACACAAAGAAAGGCCGGCACCGCTACATCTGCTACCAGTGCCGAGAGAAGTCGGACCACTTCGACATAACCTTAGCCTATATAGAAGGCAAAGCCTCTCTCGCAGACCTCAGGAAAACATTCAAGAAGAAGTAACATATAATATAATAAGACACAAGACAATGAAAAAGGTTTTAGTAGCCATCTTAATGGCAGGATTGGGAGTGACAAGCGTATCAGCAGACAACATCTTCGACGACGACGAGAACCCAGGCGGTTGGAACTTTGAACTTCCTGGAGTCAAGGTCAAGAAGTCGGGTTCATCAACAGAGGTGACAGCTTCGCTAAGCAGCAGTTTCTCTTTTGGTTTCATCGGTGGAGTTAGTCAAGCAAAAGACGTCAGCATCGACATGGGGCAGTCTTACGAGATTGAATGGGGCGACGTCATCAGCAGTAAAGTTCGTGTCGGCAAGAAGGACTTCATGCGAATAGGAATGGGATTTGATTGGCGCAACTACAGAGTGACTGACTTCAAGAGGTTCTCTAAAGATGAGCGTGGAGTCATCTCTATGCAGGACTATCCCGAAGGCACAGAGCCCAAGTTCAGTCGCATCCACACATTCAGCCTTTCTTTCCCTTTGAAGTATTATCACTATCTGAACAAGAAAGTGTATTTTGCAATTGGCCCCGAGTTGTACTTCACGCCTTATGGCTCCCTCAAAACTCGCTACTATGAGGATGGGGAGAAGAAGAAGATAACAGGTGGCAACGTGCACCAGAACCGCTTCTCAGTAGGCGTGGGAGCAGAAGTCATTGTCCACCACTTAGGCATCTATTACAAATACAATCCCTTTAATGTCCTTAGCAGCAGTTTCGGACCTAACTTCAGCAGCATGACTGTTGGCCTTGAGGTCGCGCTATAAGGAAAAGATCTTCCTATGGCAATGTGATGGGGAAGAGCTTGCTGTCAGTATGTTCTTGGTGGACGATGCGGATGAGCTCGGCAAGCTTATCAGGATAGATTGCCCCAAGGTCGTTGTCTTCGTGAATGTCGTCCTTTAGGTTGTAGAGGAAAGGCTTGCCCTGACTGACGACGAGCTTCCAGTCGCCTTGACGAACACCGATGACTTGCGTCGGGCCATCGCTCATCTCCCAATAGAGGAAGTCGTGCTGGCGCTGTTTCCGAGGCTTGCCAAGCATGGTGGGACAGAAGGAGATGCCGTCGAAAGAAGGAGCCTCGAGGCTGTGCGCCCTGATTTCCTTCTTCGTGAAGGCGCCGCTGTATTCCATGAAAGTGGGCATGAGGTCGTAGAAAGCAAGCTGATGCTCGTTGACGGTTCCCTTGGGTATGCCCTTGCCCCAACAGATGAAGGGGATGCGGATGCCGCCTTCGTAGGTGCTTCGCTTGATGCCTCGCAGTTTGCCGTCTCTGCCAAAGAAACCCGGATCAGCTCCTCCTTCTTCGTGAGGACCATTGTCGCTGGTGAAGATGACGAGTGTATTCTCTGCCAATCCTTTATCTTTGAGCTTCTCGAGAATCTCACCTACGTAGGCATCGAGACGCGTTATCATGGCTGCGAACTGAGCATGCTTGTCGTCACCACCATAGTACCAACTGCCCGCATCGGTCTTGTAGGAACGCTCCTCGTCAGCAGAAAAGATGCCATGATAGTGCTCGACGATGGAATCTCGAGGTTGCCAGAGCTCGGCATGAGGCAGGGTGTAGGTAAAGATACCCAAGAAGGGTTCGTCTTTCTTTTGTCGGTCGAGCCACTCAAGGGCATAGCGATGGATGAGGTCGGCCGAGTATTGTGAGCGCTCCTCATAGCCCTTACTGCCGCTATTGACAGCAGGATACTGGACATTCTGCTCCATTACCTCAGCCACGAGATATCGGTCGCCTCTGCCTTCAGGGTCGTAACGGTTCAAGAAGTTTGGGTAATAAGTGTGTGCTTGGAACTGACAGACGGGACCATAGAAGCAGTCTATGCCTCGGAGGTTTGGCAGTGAGCAGGACGAACTCCTGCGACTTTGGCTGGTGTCGGTATTGCCATCAGGCAGACGAGCATAGGTGTCGGGATAATCATAGTTCCAGTAACCGCCAGCCCACTTGCCGAACATGCCCGTCCGATAGCCTTTCTCCTTGAAGAGTTCGGGAATGATGGGGTGCGTCATGTCGTAAGGCTCCTGCCCGATGACATAGTAGTCGGCATTCTTTCCGAACATGTTCTGCCTGAGTGTGCCGCCCCAATACTCGCGATTACCGCGAATCTTGGCGTGCCCGGTATGTTGTCCGGTCATGAAGGAGCATCGGCTAGGTGCACTCACGGGACAACCTGCATAGGCCTGAGTGAAGCGCATCCCCTCCTCCGCCATTCGGTCGATGTTAGGAGTAGAGATGAACTTCTGCCCATAGCAGCCGAGGTCACCATAGCCCATGTCGTCACACATTATATATATTATATTGGGATGCGACTTGGCAAGAAGCGTCAAAGGCAAAGAGCCGAGGAGCAAAAGGGAACTCCCAACCTTCTTCTGCATCGGGAGATAGCGTTTATCATTGGCTTTTATTGGACTTTGCTTCATGGTTTACGATTTTCCTTTGCAAATATACAATTAAAACATGAATTACAAGCAAATGCGACAAAGAAATCATCTCTCTTCTTCTAAATCCCCGCTTTTCCTCGCCTGATTCTTGCAACGCAGGTTGCGTTTTTACAGATGCAAGTTGCGTTCCTCCAATCACAAGTTGCGATTCTTAAAACGCAACCTGCGATTTAAGTTTGTACCAAGACAAAAAGGAGAATTCAGAAAGACGTTTTAAAAGATTTTCCGCAATGGAAAGGCAGAAAAAAGATTAGAGATTAGGGATTAGGGAATAGCGAAAAGAACAAAAAAAGCAGGAAAACCAATAATTTTTCACTTTTCATTTCTCAGTTTTCACTTTTTGTCGTACCTTTGCAGCCAGTTTAAGCCCCGATGGCGGAATCGGTAGACGCGTCGGTCTCAAACACCGATAGGGAAACCTGTGCCGGTTCGACCCCGGCTCGGGGTACAGGAACAGGCTGGTAGCCAAGAGGCTATCGGCCTGTTTTGCTTTTTAGAACGAACGATTTACGATTATGAGAAAGAGTCTTTTCCTTGTCATGGTCCTGCTTGTCTGCAATGTCTGGACATTGAAGGCACAGGTGGCAGAAGTGTCCGACAGCCTTGTGCAGGTTTATAAGAGCAGCGATGCGCGGTTCTATACGTTCAATTATCCTTCGAAGAGTGCGACGGGCGAAGACGTTGTCCTCTCCTCCTTGCTTGTCGCTTGGATGCCGTCGAAGCCTGCCATAACAGATAGCATCGAGTCGCTTCACATCTATAGCCACTACACGATTACTGCCGACAAGGAGTGCCCCACATCGAGCCAGAACTCACAAGACCGCCTCCTGTTCGGCATGTTGGCGAAAGGGAAGTATGGAATGGGCTCGAACTCCGACCTGAACTTCATCTCCCGTTGTGTGGTCGTCGCTCCTGACTACGAAGGCTACGGCGTAAGCAAGGACAGGAATCATCCTTATCTGGCACAAGAAGTGACGGCTCAGCAAGTCATGGACGCTGTGGATTATGGCCTTGCGCTTTATCAGAAACACATCAACGACGAACGCGCTTTGGACTTCAAGAGCGACTGGCGCAGCTTCAGTTGGGGCTTCTCACAAGGCGGAGCAGTTGCACTCGCAGTACATCGCTACATCGAGCAGAACGGCCTTTCGGACGAGTTGCGATTCCGCGGAAGCATTTGTGGAGACGGCCCTTACGACCTGATTGCCACGATGCGATACTATATGGAGGACGATGGCGACAGCTTCGAGGCTGAAACCAGCCATCAGAGCGGCATGTGCACAATGCCGATGGTGATGCCTATGATTGTCAAAGGAGCTCTCGACACACATCCCATCATGCAGGGACATACGCTCGAGGATTACTTCTCACAGCAGTTCCTCGACACGGGTATCATGGATTGGCTGGCAAGCAAGTCGTACTCCACAGGCGACATAAGTAAGCTATGGTACCAGCAGCTGCAAAACGGACTCGATGCCAACGGACGCCACTACACGCCCCAACAGATGGCAGAACTCTTTTATTCTCCATCGAAGAACAATGTTTGGGGAAAGCTCGACAAAATCTTCACCTCAGGTTTCGAAAGCTATACAGGCAAGTGGGAAGACCTCTATCAAGCAATGGAAAGCAATGGCGTGGCTTCAGGATGGCAGCCTCAGCACCGCATTCAGTTCGTCCACTCGAGAGGCGATACGGTCGTGCCCTTCAGCAACTATCTGGCTTTCCGCGATGACCATCTCGAAGACGAAGGCGAGCTCTTCCGTCTGGACGACAGCCTTACGCCGCAAGACCACTCCACAGCCGGCACCAACTTCTTCTTGTCTCTATTGGCCACAGGCTCCTATGGCGAGTACTTCCAGTGGCTCGACGAAAGTCCGACTACCACTGACATAAACTTTGCCAAAGAAGAATTCAGCGATAATTGGTACGATCTTGCTGGCCGCCGCTTAAATGGACGTCCCTCTGTCAAAGGCATCTACGTCTTTAGAGGCAAGAAGATTGCTATCAAGTAGCTGAAGTTCAGCAGACAGACACCAGATGGAAGTCGGGCAGCGGGCACTCACCAATGCCGGCTATGTGAACTTGCTTCTTATTTAAACGACATTAGTATGAAGAAAAACGCTTTGCTTTGCACAGTTTTGATGATGGCTACGGCAGTTGCCGGCCAAGACCAACGTACGTCTTATTTTGCCGACGGCTTTCATGGTGGCGTATATGGTCACTATCCCTTGGACACATACACAGACTACATGATGGGCCAAATGGAACGACATCCTGAGTGGCGCATCGGTTTGGAGATAGAGCCGGAGACCTGGGACTCTGTGAAAGTACGCACGCCTGAAGCATATCAACGATGGCAGCAGGCAGTAGTGAGTCCGCAGGTTGAATATACCAATCCCGCCTACGCCCAGCCATACATGTACAACATTCTGGGCGAGAGCATTATCCGTCAGTTACAATATGGCATCCGCAAGTTGCATGAACACTTCCCAACGATGACCTTCACGACCTATGCGACAGAGGAGCCTTGCTTCACAAGTTGCTTGCCACAGATACTGAAGCAACTGGGTTTCCGCCATGGAGTGCTGAAATGTCCCGACACTTGCTGGGGCGGATATACTGAAGCTTATGGTGGCGAGCTGGTGAACTGGATAGGTCCTGATGGCTCGTCGCTCATCTCAGTCCCTCGCTATGCCTGTGAAGCTCTGGAGGACAGTTCTGTCTGGCAGACGAAAGCATGGAAGAACTCACGCGACTACCTGCGAGCTTGTCGTCAGGCAGGCATCGAGCATCCCATCGGCATGTGTTATCAGGATGCCGGTTGGACACGCGGCCCGTGGTTGGGAGCTAATTCGAGGTCGCAGTATGTTCGTTGGACGGACTACATCGAGCAGATTGCCGACCCCAACTCTGCTACGGATTATAAGATGCCACAAGAGCATGTGCTCCCTGCTTTGGTGTGGGGTTCGCAGGTTATGCAACGCATCGGTCAGCAAGTTCGCCGTGCTGAGCATCTTCTTTTGGAAGCCGAGCGATTGTCGTCGATGCAGTATCTTCTCACCGGGAAGCATCCCGACCAGCCTTCCCTCGATGAAGCCTGGCGGACATTGATGCTGGCTCAGCACCACGACTCATGGATTGTTCCCTATAACCGACTAAACCAACAAGGGACATGGGCCGACAATATCGCGCTTTGGACAGAGAAGACCTGCCAGCTGGCTCTGTCCCTGCTCTCCTCTTTGGAAAGGGATAAGGGGAGCTGTTCTGCTTATTACAACACAACAGGTAAAGCGCGAAAGGCTGTCGTAACAGGCATGAGAAGCGATGGAAGCAAGATAGACTTCCCTGTTGAGCTACCACCATTTGGCTGGGTAGCAATCGATGCTGACGAGGTGAAACTGCCCAAAGATTCGAAACACATCAAGCTCTCGAACAGTCAAGCCACGATGGAGAACGACTGGTATCGGCTGGCGTTCGATCTGAAGCATGGCGGCATATTGACTTCACTCTATGACAAGAAGCAGGGACGCGAAGTCGTTGATAAGAAGAATCCTTATGGTTTTGGCGAACTAAGGGGCTTCTTCGAGAGCGATGGCCGTTTCCGTTCGTCTACAGAGGCATCTGCAACGGCAGAGATTGTGAAGGATAATGCCTTTGTGCAAAGCCTCCGAATTGCAGGAAAGATTGCTGGCGTTCCGTTCTCTCAGACCTTTACCATCAAGAAGGACGAACCGCAGATTGATGTCCAGCTTGCCATCGACTGGAAGCGCAACGTCCGTATCGGCAATCATCAACGGCGAGAAAAGGGCGACCAAACTGTCCCCTTTTATAACACAAAGTACGCTCTCAATGTCTTTTTTCCCGCTGCTCTGCAAGATGCGAAACTGTGGAAGGATGCTCCTTACGATGTTTGCGAGAGTCATCTTGACAGCACATTCTTCGACCGATGGACCGACATCCGCCACAACATCGTCCTCTCTTGGGTGGATGTGGCAGACAAAGAGTCGGGGTTGGCTCTGCTCGCCGACCATACCACTTCATATTCTTTTGCCCACGACTACCCTTTGGCCTTGACCGTTCAATATTCAGGCGGAGGGTTATGGGGCCGTGACCACAGGATTACGGGCAAGACGCAACTCCACTATGCACTTGTGCCGCATCGCGGTCACTGGGACGAGGCAGGGATTTGCGATATCAGCGAAGCCTGGAACAGACCTGTTATGCAGGCCACTGGCGAGCAAGGTAAGCACTCTCTACTCTCTCTTGACGGAACCGGTTATCAGCTCAGCTCTTTGACAGTAGATGCTGATGGCCGCGTGCTCTTGCGATTATACAATGCTGATGGTGACGACAAGCCGCACGATATCCGGTTAGACCTCCTCATTGCTTCGGTTGTTGAGGTTGACCTGCAAGGCAACGAGGTGGCTCGTCCCTCGTTCAATAATCATCGACTCACCGTACAAATGCCTCGCTTCGGCATCCGCACCTATCGTCTAACCGTCAATCAATAAGCCAAGCTTCAGTATACCAATTCGTTCGCTACAACTGGATGCTTTCGATGCGGAGCCTTTGGATGCCTGCAGGAACATTCACCTCGACAACATCGCCCACTTTCTTGCCGAGCAAGGCTCTGGCAATGGGAGACTTGATGGAGAGTTTGTTTTGCTGCAAGTCTGCTTCGTGCGGGCTCACGATGGTGTAAGTCATCTTAGAGTTGGTGTTGAGGTTGGTCATCTCCACCGTTGTGAGGAGCATCACAGAGTCGTTTGCAAGTCGCGATGTATCAATCACTCTGGCGAATTCTAGCACTCTCTGCTTGAAGCGAATCCGTCCCAGCAGTTTTCCCTGTTCACGCTTGGCAGCATGATACTCAAAGTTCTCGCTGAGGTCGCCCTTGTCTCTGGCCTCAGCTATCGCTTCCTTCACTCGAGGCAGCTCAACGGTCTCGAGTTGATGAAGTTCGGCCACGATTTTGTCGTAGCCCTCTTGTGTCATATATTCCATAGAGGAACGAGCTTACTTTATCAAGACCTTTTTGCCATTCACGATGTTGATACCTCTTTGCTTCTTGGCGAGGCGTTGGCCTGCGAGATTGTAGATTGCAGCCTCCTCTTCCGTCTCCTTGAGAGGAGAAACGCCTGTTATCACGTCATTGTACTCGCTTGTGTTCAAGAGAACGACAGTTCCTTCTGTATAAATGCTCTGCACACTGAACATGATATCAAAGGCATGAATCGTAAGCCCAGCATTTGCCGTAACGGGAGTCAGCATGGATGTGCCATTCATCAAGAAAAAGTATTTCTCATCGCTATTACATTCGAATGGTGAATAAACGACAGAAGAAGAACGTCCTCCATTGCGATTGAATGCTCCCAGACCATAGCTTTCTGGTAGGACGTCCCTGTCTGAAAGGTCTATGACGACGCCTTCGAAGACAGGATTGACGATGTCTGTGCCGCCATCCCATTTAATAATATAAGGTGTGCCGGCCTTCATCTCTGTCACAGGTGTCAGGCAGTTCATGTAGACTTCATTATATACTTGCGGACATGACTCCAGAGTCCTTACGTCAGCACCAGCGAGGATGCTGTTCTCCACATCAACATCGAAGGGCAAGCAGATGCCTTGCCAAGTGCCATCCTTCTTGAAGGTGCGGTTCTGGATGATAGCGTTGACGTATGCTCCCTC
>JAFYYO010000015.1 GCA_017557475.1 Bacteroidaceae bacterium | reverse complement strand
GGTTCGTTGCAAGTGACTTTAATCAGCACTTGGTCAGCCGGTTTGAGTCTCATCTCATATTGTTGCATTATCTGCTCCCCTTGATTGAACACTTCATCAGGGTCCTGGAAATAGACGATTTTCTTGGTCGACACACAACTCGACATCATAAGCACTGCCATGACTGCGAGCAAAAGGGATGTTAACTGTTTCATTGTTACTAATTATATTTATGTGTTTTGTGTTGCAAAGGTACGACTTTTTTCTCATTTTCTATTTTCTTATTCTCTTATTTTCATTCTTTCTAATCTTTTTCGTAACTTTGTGCCCTGAAACAAAGAGAAGAAGAAGATTATGACAATAGCCGTTGACTTCGACGGAACCATCGTCGAGCACCGTTATCCAGAAATAGGCAAGGAACTTCCTTTCGCCACACAAACGCTGAGAATGCTCATCGAGCAACGCCACAAACTCATCCTCTGGACTGTTCGCGAAGGCAAACTCCTCGAGGATGCCGTAGAATGGTGCCGACAGAGAGGAGTGGAGTTCTATGCCATCAACAAAGACTTTCCCGAGGAAGAAGAAGGCAAGAATAGAAGCTTCAGTCGCAAGCTGAAAGCCGATGTCTGGATTGACGACCGCAACATCGGCGGCTTGCCCGACTGGGGAACCATCTATCAGATGATTACTGAACGTAAGTCGTACGCGCAAATAATGAACGAGCGACTGTCTTTCGAAGTGCATAAGCCAAAGAAAAAATGGTGGCAATTCTGAACGAAGTTTGCAGAGAAGAGTAAAGAATTAAGAGTTCCAACTAAAGAAAATTGCCTATTTAAGGAAAAAAATCCAGTCTCTGCTCCTGAAACTCTAATCTTTTTCTTATCTTTGCAAAGCAAACAACCCATAAACCAATCAACTCGTAAACTAATAAACACCTATATTATGAAGAAACAGTTTTTAGGACTTGCCCTTATCGTGCTTGGCGCATTGCTGCTCATTTTGAGCTACGTCTTCAGTTTGGAGGACTACAACTTCTACAACATCGGCGCTCTGCTCATCATCATCGTCGGCATCGTAACACATATCGTTGTAACGAAGCGCACGTAAGCATCACTATTTTTCGCTTTTATTGATTCATTAAACACTTTGCAGCCATGATTACCACCCGAATAAAAATGGCTTTGTTTGTCGTGCTTTGTCTCGGCCTTAATGCTTATGCACAATTCGACGACACTTATGATGTTGAGGAATGGACACTCGATGACGAAGAAGAAGTCGCACCAAAACCTCAACACAAGGAATACAAGAACGCTTTATATCTGCAGTATTCGCCTTCACGATACAAGGTCGACGAAGACAACCGAGTGAAGTTCAACGAGATGCTGGTAGGCTATAGCCGCTTCATCCAAGTCGTGGAAGACGTGCCCTTCTTTGTTGAGGTTGGTGCCAACATGAAGTTCTCTTGGGAAACAAGCGACCTTAAGGCTCGTGTCCTCACTTTCCGCATTCCCGTCAACGTTACCTACAAATGGTATCCTTGGAAGGAAAAAGACTATGCGATTGCACCCTATGCAGGCGCCTCAATACGCGCCATCGCAATGGCTCGCGAGCATACTGAAGCCGAAAGCACATGCCTGATTGGCTCTCCCTATGATTGGCACCACTTCCAAGTCGCTTGGCAAACGGGCATTCGCTTTTATCTGAAACGCTATTTCGTTGGCATCAGCTACTCTCGCGACTTCCGTGACTCAAGCAAATACCCAGGTGTGCGTGAATGCGGCGTACACTTTGGTGTAGGTTTCTGACAAGATAATCTCTTATCTCTGCTTGCGGCGAGCCAAAGGATCGCCGTCACTGATGTCGGACATAACAGGTTCCACCTCCGGCACCATCTCGAGTATTTTACCGTTTCGGCACACAACAAGGGCTTGATTCGCAGCACAAGCTCTCTGCAACAGGCGGTATTGGGCCTTGCGAACGCCTTCGTCTATCAGGCGTTGCATCTCTAGAATATCCTTCTCTTTCATGCCTGCTCGCCCTCCTCCGGCTGATTGTATTTCTCTTGAAGCTGCCGAAAAGCCTCTTCTTCATAAACTGCAACCTTGTCTCCACCCAAGCCAGATGCAATGTGGACGGCAGGACAGTCGCTGTTATCATAGAGCGACCAGCTGTCCACAACTGGCATATAGAGTTGGAAGAGGTTGCTGAGTCCTGCTTCATAGCGACGCAAAATGACGTCGGTTGCTATGTTGTGACCGCCCATTGCAACGCGTTTTGCCACTCGTGCGACTGCCTGTTCAGGCGTGCTCAGCAGGAAGAACAGCAACGTCACAAAGTAGCCGCGCTTCTGCGCTTGCTTGATGAGCTTCACATACGACCGCGTTGCCAATGTCGTCTCGAAGGCAAAGGTCTCGCCTTCCTTCAGCAGATAGATGATACGGTCAATCATCAAACGGCCTGCCTGAATGGCTACACCTTCTGGATTGAAGGGGGAAAGACCAGCTGCAATCTCGTCGGCATTGACGAATTCACGGCAACCCAGCATCTCCGGAAGCACCGTGAACGAGGCAGTTGTCTTGCCTGCGCCGTTGCAACCGGCTATGATGTAGAGGTTCATTTTCTTCTTTTCCATATCTCTCTTTATTTGTTTTTTCCTTTCTTCTTAGGGCTCGTCTGAGCCTCACTCGGGAGCAAATCTGGACGAAGACGTTGTGTCCGTTCCAAACTTTGCTGCAGTTCCCATTCCTTTATCAAGCGCTCATTGCCAGAGAGCAACACCTCGGGCACCTTCCAACCCTTGTATTCGGCCGGACGAGTATAGACGGGAGCGGCCAAGAGGTTGTCCTGGAAGGAATCGGAGAGCGCACTTTGCTCGTCGCCAATGGCACCTGGAAGGATGCGAACAATTGCGTCCGCCATCACCGCAGCCGCGAGTTCTCCGCCTGTCAGGACGTAGTCACCAATACTAACTTCCTTAGTTATAAGGTGTTCACGTATGCGATAGTCGATGCCCTTGTAGTGTCCGCATAGGATGATGATGTTCTCCTTGAGCGAAAGACTATTGGCCATCGGCTGGTCGAACTGCTCTCCATCAGGCGTCGTGAAGATGATTTCGTCGTAATGACGCTCAGCAGTCAGAGCCGAGATGCATCGGTCTATCGGTTCGCACTGCATAACCATACCGGCAAAACCGCCAAAAGGATAGTCGTCCACACGCCTCCACTTATCCAACGTGAAGTCGCGCAGATTGTGGATATGTATTTCCACCAATCCCTTCTTTTGTGCCCTGCCGACAATGGACTCCTGCATGAAGCCCTCTATCAGCTCGGGTAGTACGGTTATGATGTCTATTCGCATAGGCCAATTATCTCTTTTACGCTCGCGAAACCATGTTTCTCGAGGTACTCGTCAATGCCCTTCGCAACCTTCACGCTCACGGTTGGGTCGAGGAAATTGGCTGTTCCAATCTCTATCGCACTTGCCCCTGCGAGCAGGAACTCTATTGCATCCTTGGCGTCGCTAATGCCTCCGAGACCTATCACGGGCACCTTAACTGCATGAGCAACCTGGTAAACCATTCGCAAGGCAACAGGCTTGATGCAAGGACCGCTGAGTCCGCCTGTCCCGATACTCAGGATGCGTTTGCGCTTTTCGACGTCGATGGCCATTCCCATTAAAGTGTTTATGAGGCTAACCGCATCAGCGCCAGCGTCTTGGACGGCAAGCGCGATGTCCGTTATGCTTGTTACATTTGGCGAGAGCTTCACGATGAGCGTCTTCTTGTAGGCTTCTCGAACGGCCTTCACAACACTCGTCGCGCCCTCAGTCGTTGTGCCGAAAGCCATACCACCGTGTTTGACGTTTGGGCAGGAGATGTTAAGCTCTATCGCTGGAATGCAATCGAGTTCATTGATATGGGCTGCACATTCGGCATAATCCTCAGGGCTGTTGCCGGAGACATTCACGATCATATTGGTCTTGATGTCCTTTATCTGAGGGTAGATATGCTGGCAGAAATAGTCAACACCCTTGTTCTGAAGGCCAACGCAATTGAGCATACCCTGTGCCGTCTCAGCCATTCTGGGGTAGGGATTGCCTTCTCGAGGCTCGAGAGTAGTGCCCTTGACGATGATGCCGCCCAGTTGACTAAGGTCGATAAAGTCTTGATACTCTATGCCATAGCCAAATGTTCCGCTTGCCGTAAGCACTGGATTCTTAAGCCTTAACCCAGCTAT
>JAFYYO010000134.1 GCA_017557475.1 Bacteroidaceae bacterium | reverse complement strand
CAACGCGCCGCAACCTTCGGCACTAACGTTACTCTGACGGCACCTTCTGCTGGCGTTTACATCCTGACTGCCACAGACGGAAAGCAGGGGACGACCTGGAAGATTGTAGTGAAATAAAGCCCCCTTCCTGCCTTCTTCGACGAGGAGGGGAAGGCTAAAAAGGGCAAAAAACGCAAGAAAAGAGATAAATTTTCACTTTTAATTTTTAATTTTTAATTGTTTGTCTTACCTTTGCAGTCCTTTTAAGGAATACATCACAACGGGGCTGACTGGATTTGACAGCAGGTCGAGGTGTTGTGTAAGCACGCAGAGAGTTGTTAGCCGCTCTCTATAATCTCAGACTCTCAACAATTTAATTGGCGCAAACAACTACGCTCTCGCTGCCTAACCGAAGTACAGTAGGTTACTGGCTTTATCTCATCACTAGGTGTTGAGACGAGACATCGCTCAAAAGCTGTTGTTCCGAAGCGTTTGATCAAGCGGTGCTAAAAAATCGGGAATAGTCTTGGAAGACGTCTCTATTCCAAGGCGAAACTCTTAGAGAATAAGGTGTCGGTTGGTGGTCCAGGTCTTGCCGATGCACGAAAACCTAGGCTGGAATAAGCGTGTAGAAAGCACAGGACGTCCCTGTTTGGACGAGGGTTCAATCCCCTCCAGCTCCACAAAGTTCCGCCCTTGCGGGGATTTCACCCTCGTGAGGGTTTTTCGTTTCACTCAAGCGGCAAGCCGGAACAATCCCCTCCAGCTCCACAAAGTTTCGCCCTCGCAAGATTAATAGTCTTGCGAGGGCGTTTTCGTTTTGTCGCACTTTTGCCCGTCTTACTTTCTTTTTGCTATTATTGCACACTTCTAAAAACGGCTAAAAACGGCGCAAAACGAGCCTAATTTGCCAACGAAGCACGTTAAGTCGTCCAACTAGGCACGTTATGTTTGCAAACATAACACGTCTAGTTTGAAATTATCCCGTGTGATGTCTGCCGAAAGTTCACGCCAAAAAGTGTGCAAAAACACGCGAAAGGTGCCGGTTTTGCTAAGTGCTCCTTGCAAAACGGCACTATTGAATTAAGAATTAGAAATTAAGATTTAAGAATTGTCGCCTGTGGCTCAGACTGTTACGAAATTCTTTCGTTTTAAGCGCTTCTTTTTGCTCGAGGGTACAAAACTGCCTCCGAAAGCATTTTAAGCGATTCTGGAGGGGTAACGAAAAATGGGTGTGTAAGTAAAAAGGCTTGTTTTGTGACAATTTGTAAAGTTCTGAGCATCGGATTTTCTTTGCTTATGTCCGATCCGACAGTATGAAATATCCGACATTTTTTTTGCCTTTTCCTTGCTTCGTGGCACAAAATTCCGTAACTTTGCGCTTGAATAATCGATAATCCCTATACATTATTTATTATGAAGAAACTGTTTTTCCTTTTGCTGGTGACGTTTTGCCTGAGTGCAAGTGCCCAGAAGAAAGTCATCGATTCGAAGACTACGTTTGCCAAGGAGGCGCTTCAACCCTACGTCGACAGCGGCGAGCTGCCTGGTGCAATCAGCATCTTCTACAACAACGGCGTGCAGGAAACTTGCTGCATCGGCTATGCAGATGTGGAAAAGAAGCGTCCCATTAAGCTCGACAACGTGTTCATGCAGTGCTCGCAGACAAAGGGCTTCTGCGGCGTGACGATTGCTAAGTTGGTGGAAGAGGGCAAACTTTCGCTCGACGATCCCGTGTCGAAGTATCTGCCTGAGTTCAAGGAACTTTGGGTGCAGGACAGCGACAAGGACGGCATCAAAACGCTCCACAAGGCCAAGAACGTCTTGACGGTTCGCATGGTCCTCAATCACACTGGCGGTTTCCCCTTCGAATGTAGTGCGAAACGCAGTGATGTTCGAGGCGGCGGATGGTCTGGCGGCGCTCCTCTCAGGCAGGTTGCCTCCATCGCAGCGGGTTCTCCTATCTCGTTCGAGCCTGGCACGAGAGACCAATACTCCAATACGGGTATCGACATTGGCGGTGCTATCGTCGAGGTCATCACGGGCATGAAGTGGGAAGATTACCTGAAGAAAGAGGTCCTCGACCCGCTTGGAATGAAGTCCACATGGTTCTGGCCGACCGATAAACAACTGAAGAAGCAGATTGAGATGTACGATGTGAAGGCAGGTCAGAAAGCCGTCTATCGCCTCGAAAACGGCTGGGAGCAGCGTCCCTACAACGACGGCCACGTCTTCGCTTCTGCAGGTGCAGGTCTCTGGACAACGGCTCTCGACCAGCTGAAGTTCTACAAGATGCTCATGAATCTCGGCGTTGGCGACAATGGTGTCCGTATCTTGAAGGAGGAGACGGTTAAGTCCATCCTCGCAAAGACCACGCGTCCCGACAACTTGGGAGGTTATTCGTTGGGCCTCAACGCACCCAAAGTGGACGGCGAGAACGAGTGGTTCGGCCACGGAGGCGCTTGGGGAACGAACTGCATGGTCAACTGGCACAAGAAACAACTCAAGCTTTGGGTTGTGCAGGTTAACGGTTCGCAGCCTTGGGATAAAGCAAGGAACGAGGCCGCAAACAAGTTCTTCGAGCAGACAATCGACACTTCAGGCATCGACGCCTACACTGGAAGGACCAAATAGACCATAGTTCATAGTCCATAGTTCATAGTTGTGATAACGAGCACGCAGAACCAACGCATCAAGCATTTGCTCCTGCTTCAGCAGAAGTCGGCGCAGAGGAAGGCTGACGGACTGTTCGTAGTCGAAGGTCGTCGCGAGGTGGAGCATTGTCTTTCGGCTGGCTTCACCATCCGCACAGCCTTTGTCTGCGAAGAGATTGCCGAGGCTCAAGTCTCTCTGCCACAGGATGTCGAGGTCGTTCCTGTTGCTCGGAATGTCTATGAACGCATTGCTTATCGTGGCGGAACGGAAGGCATTGTGGCTGTCGTGGAGGCTCGAAGGACAACACTCAGCGACCTGAAACTGTCCGACTCGCCGCTTATCGTGGTGCTCGAAAGCGTTGAAAAACCTGGGAATCTCGGGGCTGTCTTGCGAAGTGCAGATGCTGCGGGAGCCGATGCGGTTGTGGTTTGCGACCCGCTTACCGACCTCTACAACCCGAACCTCATCCGTTCGGCAGTCGGAGCGCTGTTTACCGTTCCCTGTGTGGCCTGCAGTACTGAGGAATGCATCGCTTTCTTTAAGGCAAAAGGCATACAGATACTGACTGCACAACTGCAGGATTCTCGGCTCTACTACGACACTCCGATGACTGGCCCGACTGCCATCGTGATGGGGACAGAAGCGACTGGACTGACCGAAGAATGGCGCAAAGCAGCCGATGCACACATCCGCATCCCCATGCTTGGCCGTCTTGATTCCCTCAATGTCTCAGTCAGTGCCGCAATCCTCCTGTTTGAGGCCGTCCGACAACGCCAGATGAAAGTTAAGGAAAATAATTGAGTCAGAAAGTACGACTTATCGTAAATAGTACTATATTTGCAGATACGTTTACAGAGATAACATATATAAAGGTAAGAATAATGAAAGCAAAACGACTTATTAGTTTAGTCCTTCTGATGCTGACAATGTGTTCCATCGCCTGGGCACAGAACCGTCTCGACATCGTGCTCAAGGACAGAAGCATCGTCACCATCTCTTTGGACGAGATCAACTACATGGAGCTCCTCCAAAGTTCAGGTGAAAATGAAATCGACGGTGTGTGGTATCTCGGATGGAAAGTCACGAGTTCTGGCGCGACAAACAACAACGGCGTTGAGATGTTGGTGTTCACTGCCGGCAGAATGAAGTGGATGACGAAATCCACGGAAACTATTTACAACGCAACTTATGACGAGTCCGGTCCCATACCAGGCACATCAGTTACCGCAATTAATAGTGAGAGTGGTTCGACAAGGAAGTATTTTATTTTCGCCAATGATGGGGAAGTCCTTGTCCTTAGGCTGGGTACGACACGCTATTACTTCTATAAGTCACGTCAGGCAGCCATAGATGCTCGCAAGCCTGAAGACGGCAACTATCTTACGCGTCAGCAGTTTACAAGCGGAGAAGCTGTGTGGAATGGCGGCATAAAGGGAGGCGACACTCACTCCAACAGCACGCCGATGGGCAAGCACTTCGAGAAGTATCGTGCTGCTACTGCAGATGATATTGCATGGCTTGCTAATCCTGCTAATCAACCAGACACTGCTTATCACGAGATTCATGGCAAGAAGTTCATCGCCAAGACCATTACTCTCTATCCGATGAACAGCCAAACTCCTATCCCTGCGGACGTCAATCAGCACGGCATAGGCGATTGCTGCATGTGTGCAGTCTTTGCTTCATTCGCCTATAACTACCCCGAATGGATTAAGACACTTATCGAAAAGAACGGCAATAACTATACCGTACACATGTTCGACCCTAAAGGCAATCCTGTTGATGTCGTTGTAGATAACAAGATAATCTGTAACTCAGACGGCGGTGTCTATCAGGTATGCGGCAAGAACGACAAGTATGACTGGGCAACGATTATGGAGAAGGCACTCATGAAATGGGAGTCCTGCTTCAAGTGCAACAAGATTGGCGGCATCGGCACAGAGCATGCTGCTCCTCCCTTCACGGGCAACGGCGACAGCTACAGCTTTGGCAATGGCGACAAACTCTACAATGAGGAGTATAAGATGGTTGTTGATTATGCCCTGAGCAACGGCATGATTGGCGTAGGCGGCTTCAGCAAGGACGACATCCTCATGGGTGATCTGAAGACAGTTACTGGTCATGCTTTCACGGTGATGTATGCCGACGAAGGCGCCGACTACTTGTTCGTCATGCGTAATCCTTGGGGAAATGAACCCAATGGAAGTTCGACTACGAACAGAACTGACGGTAAACTCAAGATACCCAACGAGCATGAGAAACTCAGACTCGTTGACTTCCGCTTCGTCTATCCAGGTGCTCAGATGGCACAATACAAGAAGGAAGACCTCGGAGGCTACACACCGCCACGATTCGTTGCTACGTACAGAGACATGAATCCTTCGGATGAGATGCTCCGCATGTACAATGTGAAGGATTATGTGCCCGTCTTCCCACAGGTAGAGGACGCACTTGAAGACGACTTTATCAAAGAATAGTATAGTTTTTTCATAGTAGTATTGAGTTTCCCCTGCTGGTAGGTCAAGTGCTTGCCAGCAGGGGTTTTTAGTGTCGCTCTGTGTCGCGCCTCCCAACTAGGCGTGCCTAATCTCCCAACTAGGCGTGCCTAATCTCCCAACTAGCTGTGCCTAGTTTGCCAATTAGCTGTGCCTAGTTTGCCAATTAGCCGTGCCTAGTTTGCCAACTAGCTGTGGCTCGTCTGTCGGCCAAGTGTTTTATGCCTGTAGGATGATGCTGAAAGGTTATCCCCTTCGCATAGGGACAAAAAAAAGAAGCGGTCCTCACGGATTGCTTCTCCAAAAACTAAAACTAACAACTATTATTAACCTTCAAACAAATCTTCTTAACCTAAACACTAAAACTAACTTATTTTATGAAGTCGAATAGCTTTTCTTTCTTTTTGCACTGCAAAGGTACGACGATTATTTTTATCTGCAAGAAAATATGGCAAGAAAAGTAATAAAAGACAACTTTTGTTGACTTATGTCAAGACATTAACACTATCTTAACACAAATCAACACTTTTTTTGCTGAAATTAGGTGAGTTTTTAGAAATCGTCGTCGAAGTCGAAATCGAACTCATCAACTTCCTCTTCTTCGCTTTCCTCTTCTGCTGCAGCGACATATCCACAGGGATCGAAGCCTGCGGGAATGTCGAAGTCCTCCGACTGACTGTAGCCAAGACGATTGTCTGCAAAGACTTTCTGCAAGAAGTAGGCTGCTATGGGAAGCGCTGAGTTGGCACCTTGACCATAAGCCATGCTTGCAAAGTGGACGTCGTGCTCGTCGCCGCCAACCCATGCTCCGTAGCTAAGTCGCGGAGTATAGCCGACGAACCAGCCGTCGCTGTTGTCGTTGGTAGTTCCCGTCTTACCTGCCATCGGCGCAGTTATGTGGTAGCGGTTGCGCATACGTTGTCCGGTGCCGCTATCGATGACGCCTCGCATCATGATAATCATCTTGTAGGCACTCTCCTCGGAAATCACCTCCTTGACTCTCGCTTGGAACTGTGCCAGCACATTACCGTCAGCGTCTTCGATGCGTGTCACGTAAAGAGGAGTGCGACGAACGCCCTTCTGCGGGAAAGCAGAGTAGGCTCCAACCATCTCTGCAAGCGAGATGTCGCAAGGACCGAGACAGAGAGAAAGCGAAGGATGAATGTCCTGATTCTGTATGCCGAAGTCGTGCAGGAGCTTGACAAACAGGTCTGGGCTGAGCTGATTCAGCAGATAAGCGGAAATCCAGTTGTTACTGGTTGCCAATCCCCACTTCAGTGTCACCATCTCACCATAGCGTGCTCGGCTGCCGTTGCGAGGTGTCCATGCTCCACTTCCTGGCACAAAGTAGGTCTGCTGCACATTGGGAGCAACATCACAAGGCGACCATCCGCTCTCCATTGCCAGCGAGTAGAGGTAAGGCTTAATGGTAGAACCGACCTGGTTCTTGCCCAGCGTACACATGTCATACTGGAAGTGATTGTAATCGACACCACCGACGTAAGCCTTTACATGACCTGTTTCCGTGTCCATACACATGAAGCCTGTGCGGAGGAAGGACTTGTAGTAGCGGATGCTGTCGAGTGGAGACATGAGTGTATCCTTGTCGCCCTTCAGCGTATAGACCGTCATTTCGATGGGTTTGTTGAAGGCTTCGTCAATCTCAGCATCGCTGAAACCGGCCTTCTTCATCTCTGTATAACGCGGACTTTGACGCTTTGCTCGAGCCAAGTTTGCTTTTGCTTTGTCGGAAGAAATGGCAGAAGCATACGGCGCATTACGGTTGTTGCGCAGTTCTTTGTCGAAGAGTGGCTGCAATTCGCCTGTAACATGCTTGGCAACGGCTTGCTCTGCATACTCCTGCATGCGGCTGTCGATGGTCGTATAGACCTTGAGGCCGTCGGTGTAGATGTTGTAGGGACGTCCCTCTCGATTGTAGTTCTTGTTACACCAACCATAGATGGGATCGTGTTCCCAAGCCAGCGAGTCCTCATAATACTTCTGTTGTTGCCAGGAAGCATAGTCGCTTCGGACAGGCTTCTTTGCCATCAGAATCTGGCGAAGATAGTCGCGCAGATAGGTGGCATGGCCTTCTTTATGGCTGACACGATGGAAGTTGAGCCCAAGTTCTCGCTCTTTAAGTTCATCGCGTTGTTCTTCGGTAAGGAAGTCCGCCTTCTCCATCTGCATCAGCACCACATTGCGTCGGTCGATGCAACGCTCAGGATAGCGAACTGGATTATATAGGCTGGGGTTCTTACACATGCCTACAAGGAGGGCACACTGGCAAGTGTCGAGTGCCGCAGGTTCTTTGCCAAAGTAGGTTTGGGCTGCGGTCTTGATGCCCACAGCGTTGTGAAGGAAGTCGAAGTAGTTGAAGTACATGACGATGATTTCCTCCTTTGTGTAGAAACGTTCCAGCTTTAGAGCGATCACCCACTCAATAGGCTTTTGGAAGAGACGCTCCATTGTCGTGGCTGCCTTCTCGGAGTAGAGCTGCTTGGCAAGTTGCTGAGTGATGGTACTACCGCCGCCTGCGCTCTTCTGTTGCAGTACGCCTCGCTTCACTATGGCACGCATCAAGGCCTGGAAGTCGATGCCGTTGTGCTCGTAAAAGCGCACGTCTTCGGTTGCGATAAGAGCCTGAACGAGAGCTGGAGGCAGTTCGTTGTAGTCGGCAAAGACTCGGTTGGCACTGCTATAGCTCCATGTTCCCAACTGTTTACCATCAGCTGAGAAGACTTGTGTGGCGAACTTGTTGACAGGGTTCTGCAGTTGTTGGATGTCAGGCATGTAGCCAATGGCACCCGTAAAGATACAACTGAAGATGATGCCAATCGCAATCACTCCCAATAAGAAGCACGTCCAAAGGACACGGAAAAACTTCTTTCTCATTAGAAATATTGTTTTAAGACTACAAAGGTACAACATTTAAATGAAAAATGAAAAATGAAAAGTGAAAAATTATAAGAAATATGAAATATCTCTTATCACTAATCCCTAATCTCTAATCTTTTTATTACCTTTGCAACGGAAAATTGTAAAGCAATGGAAAGTAGAAGCCTCGTAACCATAGCTCACCATTCACGAGAGAAGATTGAATACCTCATCCGAATGGCCCAGGAGTTTGAGAAGCATCCCAATCGCCGCCTTCTTGAGGGCAGAATCGTTGCCACATTGTTCTTCGAGCCAAGCACTCGCACTCGTCTCAGCTTCGAGACTGCGGCCAATCGACTTGGCGCGAAAGTGATCGGCTTTGCAGATCCGAAGGTGACGAGCGGCACGAAGGGGGAGACCTTGAAGGACACGATTATGATGGTGTCGAATTATGCCGACATTATCGTCATGCGACATTATCTGGAAGGCGCTGCCCAGTATGCCAGCGAGGTGTCGCCTGTGCCCATCGTTAATGCAGGAGACGGTGCCAATCAGCATCCCAGCCAAACGATGCTCGACCTCTATACCATCTATCAGACGCAGGGAACTCTGGAGAACCTGAACATCTATCTGGTTGGCGACCTCAAGTACGGACGTACGGTTCACAGCCTCTTGACGGCTATGCGCCACTTCAATCCTACTTTCCATTTCATTGCTCCCGACGAACTGGCGATGCCTGAACTCTACAAGATGTATTGTCGCGAGAAGGGTATCAAGTTTGTTGAGCACCAGGATTTCGATGCCGACACGATTGCCGGAGCAGACATATTATATATGACACGCGTGCAAAGGGAACGTTTCACGGACCTTGATGAGTACGAACGCGTGAAGGACCGCTACCTCCTGACCCTTCCTTTGCTCTCCAAGGCAAAGCCCAACATGAAGATTCTTCATCCGTTGCCCAGAGTCAACGAGATAGAGTACAGCATCGACGATACGCCTTATGCTTACTACTTCCAGCAGGCTCGCAACGGACTTTATGCTCGTGAGGCCATCCTTTGCGACACCCTCGGCATTACGCTCGACGATATAATCAACGACAAAACCATCATCTCATGAAACGACAGGAACTTCAGGTGGCTGCTCTCGAAAGCGGTACAGTCATCGACCACATACCTTCCGCCAAGCTTTTCGAAGTGATAAGCCTGCTCCATCTCGAGCAAGAGCGCTCGGCCGTAACTGTGGGCTACAACCTCAAAAGCAAGAAGATGGGGAACAAGAGCATCATCAAGGTTGCCGACAAGTTCTTCTCCGACGACGAAATTAACCAGCTCTCAGTCGTTGCTCCCAATGTGACACTCAGCATCATTCGCGACTTTGAAGTGGTGGAGAAGAAGGAGGTCAAGATGCCGGAAGAGTTGATAGGCATCGTCAAGTGCGACAATCACAAGTGCATTACCAACAATGAACCGATGCAAACCCGTTTCCACTTCCTCGGCAAGGAACGCGGCACCCTCAAATGCCACTATTGTAACCGGGAAATCAATCTGGCAGATGTGAAACTCGTATAGGATAACATAAACATATTAGGAACAATATAATTACAATGGAAAAAGACTCAATCATCTTCTCCCTTATTGAGAAAGAAAATCAGCGACAGCGCAGAGGCATGGAACTGATTGCCTCCGAGAACTATGTAAGCGATCAGGTTATGGCAGCGATGGGTTCCTGCCTGACCAACAAATATGCAGAGGGCTATCCCGGCAAGCGCTATTATGGTGGCTGTCAGGTGGTCGACGAGGTGGAACAACTCGCTATAGACCGCATCTGCGAGCTGTTCGGAGCAGAGTATGCAAATGTTCAACCACACTCCGGAGCACAGGCAAATGCTGCAGTCTTCTTGGCTTGCCTCAATCCTGGAGACACCTTCATGGGTCTGAACCTTGACCATGGAGGCCACCTGAGTCACGGTTCGTTGGTCAACACAAGCGGCATCATCTACAAGCCGATTGGTTACAACCTGAAGAAGGAGACAGGTCGCGTGGATTATGATGAGATGGAGCAGCTTGCCCTCCAGCACAAGCCCAAGCTCATCATAGGCGGCGGTTCGGCTTACAGTCGCGAGTGGGACTATGCCCGCATGCGCCAGATTGCCGACAAGGTAGGCGCTCTCTTGATGATTGACATGGCGCATCCTGCAGGTCTCATTGCTGCAGGCTTGCTCGACAATCCCGTGAAGTATGCCCACATTGTCACCAGTACGACGCACAAAACGCTTCGCGGTCCTCGTGGCGGCATCATTCTCATGGGCAAAGACTTTGACAATCCTTGGGGCAAGACGACTCCTAAAGGCGAGATAAAGAAGATGTCTGCATTGCTGAACAGCGCCGTCTTCCCTGGCATTCAGGGCGGTCCTTTGGAGCACGTCATCGCAGCTAAGGCCGTCGCTTTTGGCGAAGCTCTGCAGCCAGAGTTCAAGGAATGGGCAAAGCAAGTCAAGAAGAATGCAGCTGTTCTGGCAGACGAACTCATAAAGCGTGGCTTCGACATCGTATCAGGCGGCACAGACAACCACTCGATGCTCGTCGATTTGCGTAGCAAGTATCCCGATCTGACTGGTAAAGTTGCCGAGAAGGCACTTGTGGCAGCCGACTTGACGGTCAACAAGAACATGGTGCCCTTCGACTCTCGCAGCGCTTTCCAGACCTCCGGCATTCGTCTTGGAACACCTGCTCTTACCACTCGCGGAGCCAAAGAAGACCTGATGGTCAAGGTGGCCGAGTTCATCGAACGCGTCCTCAATGCACCCGAAGATGAGTCAGTAATCGCACAGGTTCGCAGCGAAGTCAACGCCATCATGGCAAACTATCCCATCTTCGCTTATTAATCGGTTTCGAGAACAGAGATCAAGAAAGGTCGCAGAAAGTTTGCTTTGATGCAAACCAATCGCCTTTTTATCTCGTTGAATACATAAATCGCAGTTTGCGTTTTTACAATCGCAAGCTGCGATTTTATAATCACAAATTGCGTCGCTACAATCGCAACTTGCGTTTTAAGTATGTGACAGGCGTAAGCGTGTTTGGCCCTGTGTCGTGTCATTTTATGCCAAATGCCGCGTAATAAATGATTTTTCTTCGCATATTGTCCTATAATTAGGGAAAATGTAGTATCTTTGTGCGCGAGTTTAATAATACGTCAATGAAAACCCAGCAACAGTTCGAGAAGGTGATGGCGGAATGCCGTGCTCTGTTTGTCAAGAAGCTGCATGATTACGGCGCTGCTTGGCGCATCCTGCGGCCCTCGTCGCTCACCGATCAGATATACATCAAAGCCAATCGCATCCGCAGCATCGAGATGAAAGGTGTGGCTTACGTTGACGAGGGCATTCGTCCAGAGTTCATAGGCATCGTGAACTACGCGATTATCGGTCTTATCCAATTGGAGAAGGGTTTCAGCGAGAAACCCGACGACATGACGAAGGAAGAGGCTATCGAGGCCTACGACAAGCATGCGAACGAGGCTCTGCAACTGATGCTTCGCAAGAACCACGACTATGACGAGGCTTGGCGGGGAATGCGCATCAGCAGTTATACTGACCTCATCCTCATGAAAGTCTTCCGAACCAAGGAGATTGAATCGCTTGGAGGCGATACTCTGGTCAGCGAAGGCGTCGATGCCAACTACATTGACATGCTGAACTATGCTGTTTTCGGATTGATAAAGTTGACCTATGGTGAAGACGAATCTCAGGCATAACCTTGCTCTTGCAGCGATGGGAGTGGTGCGGATGGTGCTTGCGCTGACGTACTTATTCTCCGGTGTGGTGAAACTCATCGACCCTCGTGGCACACAATACAAGATTGAAGACTACGGAGCAGCCTTTGGAATGAGCAATCTCTTGCCCGAAGGTGTGCCTTTGACGTTGGCCTGCATCCTTGGAATCATTGAGTTCCTGATGGGCATCTACTTGTTCTTCGGCATTCGCAGGCGTTTGGCTTCGACTCTGTCGATTTGTTTCTTGCTTGTGATGACGCCGCTGACGCTCTATCTGGCCCTCAAGAACCCCGTGTCCGATTGCGGCTGCTTTGGCGATGCACTCATTCTGAGCAACTGGCAGACTTTCGCTAAGAATGTCGTTCTGCTCATTCTCTCCATTCTCGCTTTGCGGTACTATAAACTGATGCCGCACTTCATTGGAAAGAAATATCAGTGGATGGTAGCACTCTGTGCCCTTGTCTTTGCTACGGTCTTCATGAGCTACAACCTCTGGAGGCTGCCCGTCATCGACTTCCGTCCCTATCATGTTGGAGCCGACATCCGTAAAGCATGGATGGACGACCAACAGAGCTACGGACAATTCGTCACAACATTCATTATGGAGAAAGACGGCGTCAGGAAAGAGTTCGCACTCGAAGACTATCCCGATAGCACTTGGACTTTCATCGACTCACATACTGTGGAGGTGGAGTCATCGAAGCGCACTGGGGTAGGGGACTTATTCATCAGGGACGCAGCTACAGGTGAAGACCTCACCGACCAGATCCTCTCGAACGAAGGCTACACATTCCTGTTGATCGCTCCCTACCTCGAGAAGGCCAACGATGGCGTGATGGGCGACCTTCTCTCGCTCTATGATTATAGTCAGGAGGCAGGTTGCGACTTCTATTGTCTCACCTCAAGTGGCGAGGAAGCAATCGCCAATTGGATAGAGATGACAGGTGCCGAGTATCCATTCTGCCATGCTGATGCAGTGGTGCTCAAGACCATGATTCGCTCCAATCCGGGTCTTATGCTCCTGCACGACGGTAAGGTCGTGGGCAAATGGCCTTCGACGGATTTCCCGACAATAGATGAAATTGAAAAAGTAAAGCAACATAATAACTTATAAACTCGTAAACTTATAAACTCAACAAAACACATGAGAAAGAAAATTGTAGCAGGTAACTGGAAAATGAACAAGACCCTGCAGGAAGGCGTAGCACTCGCTACCGAACTAAAAGACATCCTGGCTGCCGAAAAGCCTAACTGTGAAGTTGTCATCGGTACTCCCTTTATCCATCTCGCAACCCTTAGCGAACTATTGAAGGATAGCGTCATCGCCGTCAGCGCAGAGAATTGCGCCAACAAGGAAAGCGGTGCTTATACGGGCGAAGTCAGTGCAGCAATGGTGAAGAGCACTGGTGCCGAGTACGTCATCCTTGGTCATAGCGAACGTCGCGAATACTATAACGAGACTCCCGAGATACTCAAAGATAAGGTTGACCTCGCTCTTGCAAACGGCTTGAAGGTCATCTTCTGCATCGGTGAAAGCCTCGAGCAGCGCGAAGCAAACCAGCAGGAAGCAGTCTGCAAGGCAGAATTGGAAGGCAGCGTATTCCATCTCTCCGCTGAACAATGGAAGAATATCGTGATTGCTTACGAACCCATCTGGGCTATCGGAACCGGCAAGACTGCTACCGCAGAGCAGGCAGAAGAGATTCATGCCTACATCCGTAAGTGCGTCGCAAACGTGTATGGTGCACAGGCAGCCGACGATACGACCATCCTCTATGGCGGTTCCTGCAAGGCAAGCAACGCTCCTGAACTCTTCGGTAAGCCCGACATCGACGGCGGTCTGATTGGTGGCGCAAGCCTCAAAGCCCCCGACTTCAAGGGCATCATCGATGCTTGGAAGTAAGAGCCTCTTCCCATCCCTCCCCTAAAGGGAAGGGGGAACGAATCATTAATTGTTAAATTGTCAAATTGTCAAATGAAGTACATCTTTGCCCTCAGCTTCTTGCTGATCACTATGACTTTGAGTGCTCAGCAGACCTTCACCGACAAACTGCAGCAGGTAGTTGAGTCGGCGGGCAGAATCGTCCTGCATCAGGATAAGTCTATCACAGACCTCGTGAACGGCGCATTGAAGTCGAGTTCATCCAAGAAAAAGCAGGTTGATGGCTCTGACCAAGACTCCATCCAATCGGCTGCTGTGGATAGCCTCTCTCGTGGAATCAAAGTGAAGATGAATGGCTATCGCATCCAGGTGTACTTTGGCGACAATTCACGTAAAGGTAAGGCTGAGGCGCGGGCTGCTGGCTTGCGCTTCAGAAGCTACTTCCCCGGACATGCTGTCTATGTGACCTTCGTCTCTCCTCACTGGTTATGCAGAGTCGGTGACTTCCGAACAAATGAAGAAGCAAGGGAAGTCCTCAGACAGATTCGCTCGATGGGCGTCTTCCGCGAAGCAGTTATCGTGAAAAGTAAGATTAATGCAAGACTCTAAAATGGAAGAACAATACAAGCACGAACTGACTCCTACTCAGCAGGAAATCTCGGAACACATCCGTGCTATACTCGACCTTCTCGGTGAGGATGCTCAACGAGAAGGTTTGTTCAAGACGCCTCGCCGTGTGGCAAGGGCAATGACCTTCCTCACACAAG
The DNA here is from genome assembly GCA_017557475.1 of Bacteroidaceae bacterium. The sequence continues at coordinate 6,324 of JAFYYO010000134.1, read as the reverse complement.
GCTATGAGCTAGACCCCGTGGCAATACTCAATTCGGCTAAGTTCAACGAGGATTACCGTCAGATGGTCATCGTGCGCGACATCAACTTCTATTCTCTCTGCGAGCACCACATGCTTCCCTTCTATGGCAAAGTGCATGTGGCATACATCCCCAACGGACAAGTGACAGGCCTGAGCAAGATTGCACGCGTCGTGGATTGCTTCTCGCATCGCCTCCAGATACAGGAGCGCATGACGAAGCAGATTCGTGAGTGCATTCAGGAGGCTCTCGCACCGCTTGGAGTGATGGTTGTTGTCGAGGCTCAGCATATGTGTATGCAGATGCGAGGTGTTCAGAAGCAAGGTAGCATCACGACTACCAGCGACTTCTGCGGCGCCTTCAATCAAGCCAAGACTCGCGAAGAGTTCCTGCAACTTATTCGAGCATAAGTATCAGATTATTCAGAACATTCAGATTACTCAGAAATCTTTTTATGAAAAAACTCCTCTTAGGTGATGAGGCTGTTGCCCTTGGCGCGATAAATGCCGGGTTGAGCGGTGTGTACGCTTACCCGGGAACACCAAGCACGGAAATCACCGAATACATACAAAATCATCCTCTTGCTAAGGAACGCGGCATCCACTCCCGTTGGTGCACTAACGAGAAGACTGCTATGGAAGCGGCTCTCGGTATGTCGTATGCTGGCAAGAGGGCTTTGGTGTGCATGAAGCATGTAGGCATGAACGTCTGTGCCGATGCTTTTGTCAATAGTGCGATTACTGGCGTAAAGGGCGGACTCATTGTCCTTGCTGCTGACGATCCCTCGATGCACTCTTCCCAGAACGAGCAAGACTCACGCTTCTATGCTAAGTTCGCTCTCGTTCCTTGCTTGGAACCCTCCAATCAACAGGAAGCTTACGACATGATGGCTTATGGTTTCGACCTCTCGGAGAAACTGGGAGAACCCATTGTGCTTCGTGTCGTGACTCGACTCGCACACTCTCGAGCTGCAGTGGAAGTGACGGAACCCAAGGCAGAGAAACTCCTTTCGCCTTCTACTGATCAGTGGGTACTTCTTCCTGGCATTGCAAGAAAGAAGTATGTGAAGCTCCTCGAGAAGCAGGATGCAATGAAGCAGGCATCGGCAGATAGTCCGTTCAATAAGAAGGAGACGACTGCTTCCAAGACAGGCATCCTGGCTTGCGGTATTGCTTATAACTATGTGAAAGAAGCCTTGGGCAACGATGCCAACCTCGTTAAGATATCGCAATATCCTTTGCCCGAAGAGAAGATAAAGGCTCTGGCTGCAGAGTGCGACGAACTCTTGGTTATTGAAGACGGCCAGCCCGTTGTGGAAGAACTTGTGAAAGGCTTGCTTGGAGTTGGCTATCCTGTGAAGGGGCGCTTGACTGGTGACCTTCCTCGAACAGGCGAACTTAATCCCGACAATGTGGCAAAGGCGTTAGGAAAGGCTACAGGAGCTGTCTTTGCTCCTGCCAAAAATATGGCAGCTCGTCCTCCTCAGCTTTGTCAAGGCTGCGGTCACAGAGATGTGTATGCTGCGCTGAACCAAGTTCTTGCCGATTATCCTGAGCATCGCGTCTTCGGCGACATCGGTTGTTATACACTCGGAGCTTTGCCTCCTTTCCAGGCTCTCTCGTCTTGTGTCGATATGGGAGCAAGCATCACCATGGCCAAGGGCGCTGCCGATGCTGGACTCTTCCCAGCCGTTGCCATCATTGGTGACTCGACCTTCACGCACAGCGGCATGACTGGATTGCTGGATGCTGTGAATGATAAGTCCAACATTACCGTTATCATCTCCGATAATCTCACTACTGGCATGACTGGCGGACAAGACTCCGCAGGCACAAACAAGTACGAGGCTATCTGCCTTGGGCTTGGCGTGGAGCCGGAACATGTTCGTGTCGTTGTGCCTCTTCCCAAGAACATGCCTGAGATAACGCGTGTCATCAAGGAAGAGATAGAATACAAGGGCGTTTCTGTCATCATTCCAAGAAGGGAATGCATACAGACCTTTGCCCGTCACGCAAGAGCCAAAAAGCAGCAGTAAAATGAAGAAAGATATTATCCTTTGCGGTGTGGGCGGACAAGGCATCCTCTCCATCGCAACTATCATAGGCGAGGCTGCTACGAAAGCAGGACTTTATCTCAAACAAGCAGAAGTGCATGGCATGAGCCAAAGAGGCGGTGACGTGCAGTCGAACCTTCGTCTTTCTACAGAACCCATATGGAGCGACCTCATTGCAGAAGCTGGAGCAGACCTCATCATATCTATGGAACCGATGGAGGCTATGCGCTATCTGGCATATCTTAACAAGGAGGGTAAGATTGTGACAAGCTCAAAGCCTTTTGTCAACATTCCCAACTATCCTGATGAGGATGCTATGCAGCAGGAACTCGACACCTTGCCCAGCATCAAGCTCGACATTGAGACGGTTGCCAAAGATTGTGGCAATCCAAGAGGCGCAAACATGGTGTTGCTCGGAATGGCGGCTCCTATCATCGGCATCCTTTCCGTAGAGAATCTCCGTGAAGCCATTGCTACCGTTTTTGCTCGCAAGGGTGAGCAAGTGGTTGAGGCTAATCTCAAGGCTTTCGATGCCGGCGTACTAGCAAATATTTAGTACTTATGCAAGACAATCAGAAGACGACACCCATACCTAAATCAATCGTTGATGGGCTGATAGCTCAAATGGGTATTCAGGACTTTGCCAAAGCTACCATTCGCGAAGTAAAGCAAGTGGCAGCAATGGCGGAGAAGGAGAGTGGGGTCGAGTTCATAAAGATGGAGATGGGCATCCCTGGCTTGCCTGCCGCTGAGGTAGGTGTGAAAGCACAGATAAAGGCTCTTCAAGACGGTATCGCCCATTCTTATCCAGACATTCAGGGCTATCCTGAACTTAAGAAACAGGCATCTCGCTTTGTGAAGGCTTTCATAGGTGTGGACATTGCAGCGGAAGGTTGTGTGCCTGTTTGCGGCTCTATGCAGGGCACCTTCGCTTCTTTCCTTACTTGCTCACAGGCTTGCAAGGAGAAGGATACCGTGCTGTTCATCGATCCTGGTTTCCCTGTGCAGAAGATGCAGTTGCAGGTGCAGGGCGTGAAGTACGAGACTTTCGATGTCTATGACTATCGTGGTGACAAGTTGCATGCAAAGCTCGAAAGCTATTTGGCAAAAGGAAACATCTGTGCCATCGTTTATTCTAATCCCAATAACCCATCATGGGTATGTCTTACTGAGAGTGAACTGCAGACTATCGGCGAGCAGGCAACGAAGTATGACGCCATCGTGATGGAGGACCTTGCTTACTTCGCAATGGACTTTCGTGAGGATTTGAGCGTTCCGTTTGAGCCTCCCTACCAGCCTACTGTTGCTCGCTATACAGATAATTACATGCTGCTCATCAGCGGCTCGAAGGCATTCTCGTATGCTGGTGAACGTACCGGAGTGGTGTGTATCAGCGATAAGTTGTTCCATCGCCACTTCCCTGACCTCAGCGCTCGCTATGAAGGCTTGCCTTTTGGTCTGGTCTTCTCCACTCGTATGCTCTATGCTCTGAGCAGTGGCACAAGTCATTCGGCACAGTATGCGCTGGCAGAGATGTTTCGTGCAGCCTGTGATGGTGAATATTGTTTCCGTGACGAGGTGAAGGTTTATGGCGAGCGTGCTCGCAAACTGAAGGAAATCTTCTTGCGTCATGGCTTCCATGTGGTATATGACCGCGACCTGGATCGCCCTGTTGCTGATGGCTTCTATTTCACCATTGGCTACAAGAATATGACGAGCGGCGAGCTTGCTCGTGAACTAATGTATTATGGCGTGTCGGCCATTTGCCTTATTACCACAGGTTCTCATCAGGAAGGACTGCGCGTATGCACTTCCTTCATAGAAGACCATCAATATGCTCAACTGGAGGAACGCATGCAGATATTCGAGGCAAACAATCAGTGAATCACAAATTGTAAATAGAAAATCGTCAAATAATACACTCCATTATGATTTGGAATCCCAACAAAGAGTGCATGAGCCGCGATGAGATGAGTGCCTTGCAGGGCAAGCGTCTCCATAAAATCGTGGAGTATGTTTATCACAATGTCCCTTTCTATCGCAACAAGTTGCAGGAGATGGACATCCGTCCCGATGACATTCAAACCATCGAAGACATCAAGAAACTCCCCTTCACGACAAAGAAGGACTTGCGTGACAACTATCCCTTTGGCTTGCAGGCTGCCCCTCAGAGCGAGATAATTCGCGTTCATGCCAGTAGTGGCACGACGGGCAATCCCACTATCGTCGGCTATACTCGTAAGGATGTTGGGGTGTGGAGCGAATGTATGGCTCGCTGTCTGACATCTTACGGCATTACGCGTGACGATATTTTCTCTGTGGCATACGGCTACGGACTGTTCACTGGCGGCTTGGGTGCCCACTATGGTGTGGAGCATCTGGGGGCTTCTGTCATCCCCGCAGGCACAGGCAATACAGAGAAGCACTTGAAGTTGATTCGCGACTTGGGCATTACCGGTATTGCCTGCACACCATCCTACGCCCTCTACCTTGCGGAGACGATGGATAAACTGGGCATCAAGAAAGAGGATCTTAAGTTACGTGCTGGAGCTTTTGGGGCAGAGCCTTGGACGGAAAGTATGCGTAAGGAGATTGAGGAACGCTTGGGTCTGAAGGGCTACAACCTCTATGGTCTGAGTGAGATTATGGGTCCTTGTGTCAGCTATGAATGCCAAGAGCAGCATGGCTCACATATTTGCGAGGACCACTTCTACCCCGAAGTCATCAATCCTGTTACCCTTGAGCCCCTACCTAACGGACAGTCTGGCGAACTTGTCTTCACGACTCTTACGAAGGAAGGAATGCCGTTGCTTCGTTATCGTACACGCGACCTCTGTTCGCTGATGACCGGTCAGTGTAACTGCGGACGTACTGCTATCCGCATGAGCCGCATTGAAGGTCGTAGTGACGACATGCTTATCATTCGCGGTATCAATGTCTTCCCATCTCAGGTGGAAAGCGTGGTTCTCAGTATGCCCGAGTTCGCACCGCGTTACATGCTTATCGTGGATCGCGTCAACAACCTCGATACCCTTCAGGTTCAAGTAGAGCTTCGCCAAGAATACTTTACTGCTACCTTCGATACTCCAGCAGCTATCGATGAACTGGAAAAGAGGTTGGCAGCCAAGCTGAAGAGTGTGCTCAGCATCTCAGCCAAGGTGCAGCTGAAGGCTCCTGGCACACTTGAGCGCAGCCAAGGCAAGAGTGCTCACATCATCGACAAGCGCAAACTCTAAACTTTAAACCCTCAACAAAAGATATGACTATCCATCAATTATCAGTCTTTCTGGAGAACACCTCAGGAACTCTGGTTCAAGTTCTCCAACAGCTAAAGAAAGCCAACGTGCAACTGGTGGCCATCACCATTGCCGATACTGCCGAGTATGGAATCCTGCGCATTGTGTGTGCTGAGCCCTTGCGTGCCTGCGAAGAACTGAAGAAGGCCGGCATTGCCGTTGCCGTCTCGGATGTTTTTGCGCTTGAACTCGACAATAAGCCTGGATGTGCTGCCGATGTCGTAGAACTTTTCAGCAAGGTTGGCATCAGCATTACCTACGTCTATACCTTCCTCTATGGCGGAAAGGGAATCCTTGTCTTCCGTACGGACAATACGGAACTGGCTCGCAAGACCATCGTCGATAATAATCTTCCCTATATCTCCGAGGAGTCACTCGCCCAGTGGGCATAAAACATATCATTATGGATGTGAATTCCCAGTATCTTCATCCCGAGTTCGAGACGCTTTCTCGGGAGGAAATAAGCAAACTGCAGACGGAGCGTCTGCAAGAGACAATCAAGAGGTGTGCCAATGTGCCTTTCTATGCGCAGAAGTTCAAGGAGATGGGCATCAAGGCAGAGGACATTACTTCGCCTGAAGACATTCGCAAACTGCCCTTCACTACGAAGCAGGACTTGCGCGACACCTATCCCTTCGGACTGGCCGCAGTGCCTTTGGACGACTGCGTTCGCCTGCACTCCAGCAGTGGCACGACAGGCAATCCAACCGTCATCCTGCACACCAAGAACGACCTCGACGAGTGGGCAAACCAGGTGGCCCGTAATCTTTGGATGGTAGGACTGCGTCCTGGCGACGTTTTTCAAAACTCGTCTGGCTACGGCATGTTCACTGGCGGACTCGGTTTCCAGTATGGTGCCGAGAAGGTTGGAATGTTGACAGTACCGGCAGCTGCAGGTAACTCGCTTCGTCAGATTAAGTTCATCAAGGACTTTGGCACGACAGCCATACATGCGGT
>JAFYYO010000133.1 GCA_017557475.1 Bacteroidaceae bacterium | reverse complement strand
CCCTACCCTCATCCTTTCGCACAACAAGACGCTTGCGGCTCAGCTTTATGGCGAGATGAAGCAGTTCTTTCCGCATAATGCGGTGGAGTACTACGTCAGCTACTACGACTACTATCAGCCTGAAGCCTATATGCCTTCGACGGATACTTATATCGAGAAGGACTTAGCCATTAACGATGAGATTGACAAGATGCGTCTTGCTGCCACAAGTGCTTTGCTTTCAGGAAGAAGGGATGTTATTGTGGTGAGCAGTGTTTCGTGCATATACGGCATGGGCAATCCCGCTTCGTTCTACGAGACTGTGCTCGAACTTCATGTGGGGCAGAAGATTGACCGCAACGAATTGCTTCGCCGACTCAACGAGTTGCTTTATGTTCGCAACGACATCAGTCTCTCTCGTGGCGAGTATCGTGTGAAAGGAGATACTGTGGACATCGCCCTCGCCTATAGTGATTTCATGCTTCGCGTGACCTTTTGGGGAGACGAAATTGAAGGCATAGAAGAACTTGATTACGAGACGCTTGTCCGCATACAGCTCTATGATTGCTACAAGGTCTATCCTGCCAACCTCTTCATGACAACGAAGGATGCTCAGGAGCGAGCCATCGTGCAGATTCAGGATGACCTTCGCGAGCAGGTTGCTTTCTTTGAAAGTCAGGGGAAAGAGCTTGAGTCGAAGCGTCTGTTCGAGCGTGTCACGTATGACATCGAGATGATTCGCGAGCTTGGACATTGCTCGGGTATCGAAAACTATAGCCGTTACTTTGATGGGCGCAAGCCTGGCGAGCGTCCTTATTGCCTGCTCGACTTCTTCCCCAAAGACTTCCTGCTTGTCGTGGACGAAAGCCATGTATCTATGCCTCAACTGCATGCGATGTATGGAGGCGACCAATCCCGCAAGACAACTCTTGTTGAGTATGGCTTCCGACTTCCTGCTGCGAAGGACAATCGTCCACTCAGGTTCGAGGAGTTCCAAGAGATGACGCATCAGGTGATTTACGTCAGCGCAACGCCTGCCGACTTTGAGATTGCCGAAAGCGAAGGCGTTGTTGTAGAACAAGTTATCCGTCCTACAGGTCTCCTCGACCCTAAGATTGACGTTCGTCCTACCGAGAATCAAGTCGATGACCTCATGGAAGAGATTCAGCAATGCATCGAAAGGAAGGAGCGCGTGCTTGTGGTGACTTTGACGAAACGAATGGCAGAAGAACTGACGGAATACCTTTTAGGCACGGGCATACAGACGGCTTATATTCATAGCGACGTGGATACTTTGGAGCGAGTGCGCATTCTCACGGAGCTTCGTTCGGGCGTCTATGATGTCCTTGTTGGCGTGAATCTCCTTAGGGAAGGCCTTGATTTGCCGGAAGTGTCGCTTGTCGCAATCCTCGATGCTGATAAGGAAGGTTTCCTGCGTAATGCAAGAAGCCTGACACAAACGATTGGCAGAGCAGCCCGTCACGTGAACGGACGAGCTATTATGTATGCCGATACGATTACCGACAGCATGCAGGCGACAATCGACGAAACCAATCGTCGCCGCGAAAAACAGCTTAAGTACAACGCAGATCACGGCATCACGCCGCAACAGATCAAGAAGAACCAAACGATGAGCGACCTCATGCAGCATGGCCAATCAGCAGAGCAGAGAGCCTATATTGAGCCTGTTCATTATGAAGTTCTTGCCGTTGCAGAAGCCGAGACACTTACAGCTGAGCAAAAGAAAAGCGCATTGCAAGCCTT
>JAFYYO010000132.1 GCA_017557475.1 Bacteroidaceae bacterium | reverse complement strand
TATGCTCGTTGTTACATCAATGGCAGTAGCGAATATAATGCTTTAGGATTGTTCATGGGTTCGAACGATGCGATAAAGAACATCTTGGATTTGAACATAGATGGTGTCCCTCAGATGCCTGTAATGGAAAACAGTTATCTGATTCTTACCGACAATTTGAAGAATATTCCTTTAGAGGTTAGCTATATATTGAAGACCGCCGATGGCATTCAACCTTATATCCATCACTACCACCAAGTGAACTACGGCATCAGCATTAATGGCAAGCAAATGACTTCGGTCGATATGTACAACATTCCTTGCCTGAAGAGCGGAAAGGCACACTTCGAAGACGAGAGAAGCGGTTACTACTGGGCAAACAAGCCGACACTCGTACTCGAGAATGCAACCCTTGAATGCGACGGAAGTACTGGAGTGAATAATGGCCACTATGGTTCCACATTCAACATTAAAGTCGTTGGTGATTGCACCATCACAGGTAAGGGCGAAATGTTCAATCCGCTTTACCTCGATAGCGAGACAAGCACGACGATTAAAGGCGGAGGTACACTCAATCTGATTTCTGCAAACGAGGGCGGCAAGGCTGGTGACGCCATCTATTCAGGAATGGAAGCTCGTCTTACATTAACAGACTATACAACTTTGATAGCAACAAGCATAGACAATTCAGGCTATTGCGATGAGGGCGAAGGACGATTCACGATTGATAGTGGCTATTTCTGCGCTTATAGCGAAAAGTCGTATCCACTCTGGCTTCCCTCGCAGCTCCTCTTAGGCCAAGGTGTAGATTTGCGTTATCCCGTTGGCGGTCAGGTTTTGGGCAATTATGTATATGGTGCCGATGGAGCACCAGTACAAGGCGGCTGGGTTATGTTTGGATACGACACTCAAGTAATGGATGAATTAATAGATAGCCTAACCTCATCCTCTCGCCTTGGCGATGTCAACCTTGATGGTGCAGTCGATATAGCCGATGCCGTTTGTGTCCTGAACGCAATGGCTGGTCAAACAGTTGCCGGCGATGCAAATGTGAACGGAGACTTTGATGCTAACGGTAACCCCGTAATCGACATAGCCGACCTCGTAACCGTTCTGAACATTATGGCAGGGCAGTAAGAATAAGAAAATAAGAAATTAAGAGAATAAGAAAGGTCGGGCTCCTACGCATTGGAACTCGACCTTTATTTATTTGAACTCTGTCAGGATTCGATACTTACTTCCAGAAGCCTTCTGCTGTGAAGTACTTGGTCTTGCTGAGAGGTTCTATGCTACCGAACTTCTGCCAACCTTCATCAGCCTTGAACTGAGCCAGGAAAGCATCGGGAACGTAGAGTGTGCAGTTTGCATTGGGAGTGCAGTTCTTGGGCAGAGGATAGTACTCCGTGCTGAGCAGATAGACTTTCTTCCACTTCGAAGCAGACTCGGAAACAAGGCCGAACATACGGTTCTTGAAGTCATTAGGAACGGTGAACTCCTCGAGGCCTGTGCAACCTGTGAAAGCTCCATCGTCAATCTTCTTCATCGTAATGCCCATCAAGACGCTCTTGAGCTTCTTGCAGTTCTCGAAAGCTCCGACACGAAGCCACCAGATATGCTCACCAAAACGAGCTGTCTCGAGGGAAGTACAATCCTTGAAAGCATCAACGCCTACGGTGTAAACGTCCACAAGAAGGTTCTTCAAAGCGGTACACCCCTGGAAGGCTCCGTCGTTAATGACTGGCAACTCGCCCTGGAAGTGGACCTTCTCGAGTGAAGTGCAACCTGCAAAAGCTCTGTTGACGATGTGCTTAATCTGCGGAGCAATCCACACTTCCTTAAGACTCGTGTTGCCCTCGAACTCGCTTTCGTTGATGCTTGGAATCTTAGAACTGAAGCCCATCTTCTCTTCTGTGGGCACATACTTGTCCTTACGATGCTGAGGCGTATAGAAGAAGATGTCCTTAGGAGGAGTAGAAGTCGCTTCTTTGTCTGTCACGACTTTTGTATCCTGCTTGGTTGATTGTTTTTCACAACTGCTGAAAGCCATCAGGCAAAGCGCAGCAAAGGCATAGAGAAAGATGTTCTTTTTCATAACTTATATTGTTTTTATATTGTTTGTGGGAGCAAAGATACGAAGAAATTAAGAATTAAAAGATAAGAATTAAGAATTATTTCGTACCTTTGCAGAACTTTTGAGTAAAAGTATGAGAATTCGCACATTATTAGTCATTATCGCATTTCTCTTGGCTGCAGGATGGTTCTTCTATCCTATTGGGAAGCCTGAAGAAGAGAGCCTCCTGTTTGCCTTGAGGCTGGCTCTTCCTGCGGCTTTGCTGGCTCTTGGAGGCATCGGCTTGATTCCTGCTTTGATGACGTTTGGCTTCATCTTTTGCGCTATTGGCGATGCGATGGGAGTATTAGGAAGCTTCGAAGGACAGATGGCTGGCTTTGCTTTGGCTCATATCTGCTTCATCTCGTATTTTGCCAAAAGCATCCGAAAGCCTCATCCTGTCGTGCTTGTGGCAACTACCCTACTCTGCTTGTTCCCCCTCGTTCTTGCTGCGAAGAAGATAATACCTGCGATTCACAACACTCCCATCCGAATCGGATGCATCATCTA
>JAFYYO010000131.1 GCA_017557475.1 Bacteroidaceae bacterium | reverse complement strand
TTTGTGACAATAAGCGTCAAAACTTATAAATAATAATAATGTATATGAAAAAGAAATGTGAACATTCGCACGAGATGAACCGTCGTCAGTTCCTCGAAAGACTTGGTTTTGGTTCGGCAAGCGCTATTTCGTTGATAACGATTGGCTCCCTCGAGACCTTAGCAGACCCATCTCATCCTTCCAAAGGAAAGGCTTCAAATCTCTCCCCTTCTGGAGAAGAGGAAGGCGGAGGTATGACCTATCGCATACAAAACGGTACAGGCGAGAAGATTTCTCTGCTTGGCTTCGGCATGATGCGCTTGCCTCGCGAGCAGGAACAGGTCAACGAGCTGGTGGACTACGCTCTGGCTCACGGCATCAACTACTTCGATACTGCCCCCATGTATGGTGGAGGTCAGAACGAAACGGCTACCGGCCTTGCCCTGAGTCGCCATCCTCGCAACACATATTATGTGGCCACGAAGATGTCCAACCAGAATGATGCGCTTTGGGATATCGAGAAGGCAAAGGAGATGTATCATAACTCGTTCCAGAAGTTGCAAGTGGATTACATCGACTACTACCTGCTTCATAGCGTTGGTGGAGGCGGTTTGGACAATCTCAAAGGACGCTTCATCGACAACGGGCTCCTGGACTTCCTTCTGGAAGAGCGTAAAGCTGGACGCATCCGTCATCTTGGTTTCAGCTATCATGGCGACGTAAAGGTGTTCGACTGGCTGCTCGACAACAACGACAAATACCATTGGGACTTCGTACAGATACAGATGAACTACTTCGACTGGCACTATGCTCAGAGGCGAGGAAGGAGAGGCAGAGGCGACGCAAATGCCGAGTATCTCTACGACAGGCTCAGCAAGTTGAACATTCAGGCAGTCATCATGGAGCCTCTTAGAGGCGGTGCTCTGTCGAATGTAACAGATGATGTTCGCGAGCAATTGACTCGTGCCCGCAAAGATGACTCTCCTGCAAAGTGGGGTTTCCGTTGGGTAGCTTCCCATCCGAATGTGCTTACCACCTTGAGCGGCATGAATCGTATGGAGCACCTTAAGGAGAACGTCGAGACCTTCTCTCCCCTCGAGCTCTGCACAACCGTTGATAATGAGCTTCTGGCTCGTATCGCGGACAAGATGGCAGGACTTCCCACAATCGGTTGCACCACTTGTGCTTACTGTATGCCCTGCAAACATGGAGTCGATATTCCAGCCAATTTCGCTTTCTACAATAAGGCTGTGACTGAAGGCAAACTGCCTCTTCCAGATAGTTCTGCTCCCGATTTCGAGGAAAAGCGTCAGGCTTATCTTGCTGCTTATCAGGAAGCAATTCCCAGCAAAGCAAGAGCTAACAGATGTCAGGACTGCGGAGAATGTCTGTCGAAGTGTCCTCAGCAACTTCCCATTCCCACCAATCTGAGCAAACTTGTTGAGATGACGAGAAAGAAAAGTTAATAGTTGATAGTTAAAAGTTTAAAGATGAATTACAAACATATTTTGTTGCTTTTAGGCGCATACCTCTTTCTGACAAGTCAAACGACTAACGAACCCATCGTAACAAAGCAGAAAGACATTACCATCATCAACACCACATCCCTCGCCACAGACATCGAAGGCTACGTAAGCACCACGCCTGTCAAGGTCTACATACAGGCAGGCAAAGTACTGAAGGTTGAGGCTCTTGAGAACGAAGAAACGCCCAAATACTTCGATATGGTCGTGAAAGGACTGCTGAAGAAATGGAACGGCAAGCCCGTAAAGACGGCAGACAAGCAGAAAGTGGACGTCGTGACTGGCGCAACCGTCTCCTCCGAAGCCGTCATAGAAAACGTTCGTCGAGGCATAGCCTACTATAACTACATGAACAAGAAGTAAGTGCTCCCCCATCGAAACACGGAGCAATAGGAGATACGGCGTGTTATGAAAGCAAACATAACACGCCGTATTTGCATTTATAACGTGGAATCTTGCCAGTACATCCACGTCAGTACTCCAGTCCTCGCACGGAAGTACTCGAGTACCTACGCGTATGTACTGAAGTACTCACTCGAGGGTATTATCAAAGTACTGTGTCTCGCGCCTTCTTTTTCCTTGTTGTTTCAAGGGACAAAATACAGAAAGGAAGGCCTAAATGAAGTAGAAGGACATCCACAAAACAAGAAAAAGGAGAGCACGACTCTCCTTTTCCGATATTACAGAGCGATAGACGGGGCTCGAACCCGCGACCTTTGGCTTGGGAAGCCAAAGCTCTACCAACTGAGCTACTATCGCGTTTTGCTCTGCAAAGATACAAAAAAATAGTTAATAGATAATAAATAATGAGGGAAAAACATGCATTGTATGCAGAAAAAGCTTATCTTTGTACCTGAAAGTTATGATATAAACACACATTATTAATCATTTATAACCAATTGAGATTATGAAGAAAAAGTTCATTTGCGCCGTTTGTGGATATATCTATGAAGGCGATGCTGCACCCGAGCAGTGCCCCATCTGTAAGGCTCCTGCCTCGAAGTTCTCTGAGTTGAAGGACGATGCTGACATGACTTATGCTACCGTTCATAAGATTGGCGACGGCAAGCCCGAAGGCGTTAGCGAGGAGATGATTCAGGACCTTCGCAATCATTTCAACGGAGAATGCGGCGAGGTTGGCATGTATCTGGCAATGGCTCGACAGGCTGACCGCGAAGGCTACCCCGAAATTGCTGAAGCTTTCAGACGCTATGGATTAGAGGAAGCTGACCACACAAGCCGTTTCGCAGAGTTACTTGGCGAGTGTGTTTGGGACACAAAGACTAATCTGGAAAAGCGCGCAGCTGCCGAAGCTGGTGCTTGCGAAGACAAGTTCCGTATCGCAAAGAACGCTAAGGCTGCTGGTTTCGATGCCATTCATGACACCGTTCACGAAATGGCAAAGGACGAAGCCCGTCACGGAGCTGGCTTCGCAGGCTTGCTGAAGAGGTACTTTGGTAAATAACCTGACCCCTCCAAACCCTTCGGGCCTCCGTCGCTTACGCTCCCCAATTGCTCCGCTACCAACGGGCAATTGCCCCCTAAAGGGGAGGCTTTTTGTTTTATCCCCAAAGAGGGGAAGTTATAAGGGGGCTACTTTCTGAAAGACAACTACCGACTGCCATCCTGTTGGGGTATTCAACCAATCCTGAAGGGTGGCGGTTTCTTTGTATCCGCTCTTCTTGAAAAGTGCGACAGAAGCCTCATTCCCCTCTGGAACAAGGGCATAGAGCTGGTGAATACCAAGATGAGCGGAGACATACTTTGCAAGCAGACGAAGGGCTTCAGTCGCCAAACCCTTTCTCTGTTGCTCTGGAACCACAACGATTCCTACTTCTGCCCGATGATGAAGAGGGTCGTAGTTCTGCAAATCCACGAAGCCTACACTAACTTCATCGGCAGTTTCAATTACCAATCTCAGCTGGCGGTCGTGGAAGAAGTCGTTACTACTCTCAGCTATGTACTGCTTGAGAGCATAATAAGAGAACGGCACAGAAGCCTGTCCGAGAGGCCAAAGCTCGGTATCATTCTCGATGAGATACATCAAGTCGAGGTCCTCTGGCTCGACTGCTCTCAGCTTCAACTTGCTACTCTTTAGCATGACGCTTGATATCTATCAGAGGAAAGACTAACGCAATGGCCAGA
>JAFYYO010000130.1 GCA_017557475.1 Bacteroidaceae bacterium | reverse complement strand
GCAAAGCAACTCAGCGACTTGACGCTGAACTACCGCATCCTGAATTCCACAGGCACCGCTCCTACAGTTACGGCCAACCCGTTCATAGCTGCAGGAGCAACTATCCTGCTTGGGCGTATGACAATGAGTTCCTCTTCGGGAATCAAGGAAAAGGGCTTCTGCTGGAGTGAATCACCCGAACCCACTATCTTCGATAATCGCTCGACAAGATACTTCTCAAGCAACGGAGCAATCTTTCGAATGGAGAGACTCAAGCCAGGTACAATGTACTATGTGCGGCCATACGTACTCACCAACAAGTACAAACTAGCCTATGGCGACATAATAAAAGTGCCCACTCTCCCTCTAGGCTCTGTGACTGCAGACTATGACAACGGCGGTGGAACAGAGGAGAACTATCGCATTGCCTCAGCCGTAGATGAGATTCTATGGCTCTACAACAACCTGTCATACGTTAGAGGAATCAACGTAAGCGTGCATTATAGTGCAGGTACTCAGACGGCTGATTGCTCCTATGGCGGTTGGATGCGCGTTGGTTCAAACGCCTCTTACCAGCAGACAGGCACGATTCTGCATGAAACCAATCACGGTGTCGGCGTTGGTACAAGTGATATCTGGTGGGATGGGAACTACCGTGAAAACGGAGACAGAGGCAAATGGTTAGGTCCGAGAGCAACTCAGATGATTCAGTTCCTAAACAAAGACAACGGAGCTTACATGACAGGCGACAACACACATATGTGGCCAGTGTCATCTTACAGTGGATTGAACTACGGCATCAACGGTGCCCATGAAGACACTTACAATCCCGAGAACACACTTCTCTATTACGGGAACGTGCTCCTCACACATGCTCTGCATCAAGATGGGCTCATTTGTTCCTCGTCGGTTGGCTTTGCATCACCAGCCTATACCTTTGTACAAGAGGACGAAGAAAAATACTACATCAAGACAACAGACGAGGCTTTTGGCAACGAGACATCACTCTTATATGTAACTGAAAGCGGCAGCTTAATACAGAAACAAACAAGTGCGGCACAGGCACAAGAGGATGACAACTTTGCCTGGAACATCATCTACGACCCACAAACAGCATATTACATGCTTCGCAACGTGGGCACAGGGCAGTTACTCTCCTGTACAAGTCAAAGGTTCAAAGTCGTAAGTCGCACCACACCCACTGCCAACGAGCGCGTGCAACTGCTTCCATCAAGGACGAATTACAAGAAAGGCACACTCGACACCTCGTCGTACTGGATAACCATCGGAAAGATAGCGATGAAAGCCAACAGCAAAACAGTAGTCAATGGAGCCAGCTTCGACGCAAATGACAACAACACTCAACAGCATTGGTTAGTGCTTAAGGCAGACGAAATGGCAAACTACGACCAGTATTGTACGCAGAAGGCTTTGCTTGGCCTCGAAGATATCCTTGCTGCTGCTCGAGAGTCGATGCAGACAGAGGCTGCCCCCTTGGCAGAAGAGGTAAGTATAGAAGAGGCTGCCACACCCATGGCAGAGCTTATTTCACAGATTGAGGATGAGAAGCAAGGCTATAGTACTGGCGATATAGAGAATGCCATTACCAATCTCCGACAGACTTTCATCCAATACATCGGGAATGTAAAACCCGCCTCACAATTCCAACCCATACCCATCTCTTGGCTGATTGAGAACCCAAGCTTCAACGAGAATGCTTTTGGATGGACAGGCGGACCGGAAAGCATCACGAATGGTTGTGTGGAGTTCTTCGAGACCACATTCAACACATACCAAAGCATTTCGCCTGCACTACCTGCAGGAAACTATTCGCTGACACTGAATGCCTTCCAACGTCCAGGCACCTACCAGAACGCCTATACCGATTGGGCAGAAGAAAAGAACACTGTTAAGGCTCAGCTGTATGCGACCTTTAGTGGGAAAACAGTTTACCAAGTCATCCAAAACATCTGGGATGGAGCCAGCGAGACAAAGAAGTCTGGGCAATGCGTAAAGTACAATAACCTGTATATTCCCAACAACACAGTGGCTGCTAACTCATGGTTTGTTGAAGACTTATATAAGAACTTCTTGGAGATAAACTTGACTTCGGCATCAACCATGAAGATAGGCGTACGCTCTCTGAAGACAGATGCTTCATGGTGGACCTGCTTCGACAACTTCGGACTGCAATACTACGGGCCGTATGAAGTAATAACTCCCGATGCTATCGACGAGATTCCAGAGACAATAGACAATGACCTTGATGCTTGGTACTCGCTGGATGGTCGTCGTATAAGCAAAGGACAATTAAAGCACGGAATTTATCTGAGGAATGGGAAAAAGATTCTCTTCTGACGGGAAAAAGAAACATTTTCTTTTTTTATTCACAATTATGTCGTAACTTTGCAGCGCAAAAAAGAAATCAACCAACATAACACTTTAACATTATGACTATTAGTGAGTACAACTTTGCCGGTAAGAAGGCAATCGTGCGCGTTGACTTCAACGTG
>JAFYYO010000129.1 GCA_017557475.1 Bacteroidaceae bacterium | reverse complement strand
GGGTCGTTGGTTCAAGCCCATCCTGAAGCGCAGAGCCCAGCAAACGCTGGGCTTTTCTTTTGGGCTTTCACCAACAACCGAGGTCGTGGTTCTTCGCTTCGCTCAGGCGGCAAAGCCGGAGCAAGCCCATCCTGAAGCGCAGAGCCCGAGTCAATCGGGCTTTTGCTTTTCTTTGGGGACATTTCCAAACACAGGCAGGAGTAAAGCCAAACTTAACACGTTAACTTTGCCAACTTAACTGCAGTCGTTTGCAAACAATCCCTGTTAACTTTGATTGAGAGGCCTGGAAGATAAGATGAAGACCTGAAAAACGGAAATTATTTGCGCATTATGACTTAGGTATTGTTTTTTTTTATATCTTTGCAAGACAAATGTGTAAATTTTATCTGAAACCAGTATGAATTCAACTCAACAAACGGGCAGTAAGCCCTATTTGTTCTCTATCGTTCTTGTTGCGGTGCTGGGAGGACTGCTTTTCGGCTATGATACGGCAGTCATTTCAGGTGCTGAAAAGGGTTTGCAGGCTTTCTTTATGGAGGCTAAGGACTTTGCTTATACTGATGGCTGGCACGGATTTACTTCGGCCAGCGCTCTGATTGGCTGCATTATCGGTTCGGCGCTCTCAGGCTTGCTGGCAACCAATCTAGGCAGAAAGAAGTCGCTCATCATCGCAGGCCTCTTATTCTTCGTCTCGGCTCTGGGCAGTATGGAGCCTGAGTTCCTTCTTTTCGAGCACGGAACAGCCACTTTCTCCTTGCTCATCATGTTCAACATCTATCGCATCATTGGTGGCATCGGCGTCGGTCTGGCCTCAGCGATTTGTCCGATGTATATTGGCGAAGTTGCGCCCTCGAACATCAGAGGTATGCTGGTCAGCTGGAACCAGTTCGCCATCATCTTCGGTCAGTTGGTGGTCTATTTTGTGAACTTCTTCATCCTTGGCGAGCACATCCAACCCTTGGTGGAAGAGATGGGCAAAGGCATCGCAGCCATCAATCCTGCAGCACAATGGACTGTGACGACTGGTTGGCGCTATATGTTTGGCTCCGAAGCCGTTCCTGCAGGCCTCTTTGCCCTGCTCATCTGCTTCGTGCCTGAGACACCTCGATACCTTGTTTCTGTAGGTAAGGACGAAAGAGCTTTAGGCATCCTCTCCAAGATAAACGGCTCAAGCAAGGCGGCTCAAATCCTGCAAGACATCAAGGACACGATGATTGTGAAGACCGAAAAGCTGATGACTTACGGCGCAATGTGTATCTTCGTAGGCATCATGCTGAGTGTCTTCCAGCAAGCAGTAGGTATCAACGCAGTCCTCTACTATGCTCCTCGAACCTTCGGCGACATGGGTATGCAAGACCCGATGATGATTACCGTCATCATGGGATTCATTAACATCATGTTTACGCTCGTAGCCATCTTTACTGTCGAGAAGTGGGGACGCAAACCTCTGCTCATCTGCGGCTCTCTTGGAATGGCTTTGGGCGCCTTCGGAGTGGCCTTAACCTTCGGTCACGCAGGACTGGAGATGATAACTTGCCTCAGTCTTATGCTCTATGCAGCCTGCTTCATGTTCTCCTGGGGACCGATTTGCTGGGTGCTCATCGCTGAGATATTCCCCAATACGATTCGAGGAGCAGCTGTGGCTATCGCTGTGGCTGCACAATGGATCAGTAACTTCATCGTCTCCAGCTCGTTTGTGCCGATGTTCAACATGCACCTCAAGCCAGGCGATGACTTCGGCCATTGGTTCACCTACGGCCTCTACGGAATCCTCTGTGTCGTTGC
>JAFYYO010000128.1 GCA_017557475.1 Bacteroidaceae bacterium | reverse complement strand
TATTCTGAGTGAAGATGCTGGAGTCAATAAGCCATCACCTCTCTACTTCGACTACGCTTTCAAAGTGGCAGGAGCCAATCGCGAAACCACGTTGATGATTGGTGATAATCTGCAAACTGACATTCTTGGTGCTCACGACGTAGGCCTCGATACCATCTTCTTCAACCGTTGGAATAACGAACCATCCGACATTCCTACTTACACAGTAATGGGATTGCGCGAAATCATAAATATCTTATAGAAATAGCCTTACCATGAGAAAAGCATTCATACTCCTGCTCATTTCGAGCCTTTGCCTTACGATTAATGGCAAGAACGACAAGAAATCATTGGGCGATTATGCCGATCCAACAATAGGCGGAGTCAGCGTCTTGCTCGAGACAACCCGCCAAACGATGCATCTGCCGAATGAGATGTTGCGTTTCGTTCCACTCAGAAGCAGTATGCTCGACGACTGGATCGAGGACTTTGCCCTGCAGATGCCTAACCACCGAAGGCATTGGGTTTTCGGCTTCATGCCTTTCTGCACACCCGATCCAGAAAGCGTTTGGTCAGCACCAGGCATGATAAGTAACGAAGAGACACATCCTTACTACTATCGCGCTCAACTTGACGGCGTCACTTTCGAGTTTACTCCTTCGAAGAAGAGCGGCATCATCAGGATGACTTTCGAAGGCGAAGGCGAGCATCAAATGCGGTTCCGCAGTCGCACTCCCATCGGTTTCTACGACCACGAGGGCAATCGCGTCGTCACTGGAACTGCAGAGTTCGGTCCCTTCGAGTGCAAGGAATACATGACGGCTTACCTTTATGCCGAGTTCGATCAGGACATGCACGACATCCATTATCCTGGCGAAGATACCAAACATCTGATGCTTACTGCCGACAATTCTCGAGTCGTGCAGATGCGTTATGGCATTTCCTACATCAGCAAAGAGCAGGCTCGCGACAATATGATGCGAGAGATTCCTGCCTTCGACTTTAATCGCGTGAAGGCAGACGCCCAGAAGATTTGGGAGAAACGGCTTGCCCAGATCAAGGTCGACGGTGGTACTGAAGCACACAAACGCACGTTCTATACGGCCCTTTATCGCTGCTCTGAACGCATGGTGGACATTAATGAATACGGCAGATTCTTTAGTGCGTGGGACCGCAAAGTGCATGAAAGCGACGAACCCTTCTATGTGGACAACTGGGTTTGGGACACACATATCGCACTCGAGCCTCTCCATACCATCCTCAACCCCAAGATGGAAGTGCAGAAAATCAACTCCTTCATCGAGATGTTCAAAGAGAGTGGCGTAATGCCTCGCTTTGCTCTGACCTCAGGAGAATGGGCTGGAATGACTGGCAACTTTGTGGCTGTCTGGATGTGGGATGCGTGGCAGAAGGGCTTGCGATTCGATATGGCAACGGCTTACGAAGGCTTCCGTCGCAACTCACTCGAGCGAAGTCTGCTCCCTTGGTATAGCGGACCAGCCACTCCACTTGATTCTTTCTACACAGAACACGGGTACTTCCCGGCCCTTCGACCTGGAGAAACTGAAACCATTCCACAGGTCGATACCAATTGGGAAAGGCGTCAGGCAGTCTCCCTCACTACCGTCAACAGTTATTCGGACTGGTGTATCGCCAAGATAGCCCAGATGTTGGGCAAGACAGAGGACGAACAACTCTTCCGGAAGCGTGCAACTTATTACCGAAATGTATTCCGCACAGACCGCGGAATCATGTGGCCCAAGGATGCCAACGGCGAGTGGGTGGAGCCATTTAACCCTCTTCATGACGGTCGAGCTTACTTTACCGAGAACAATGCCTACATCTTTAATTGGGACGTGAAGCACGACCTCAAGGGCCTGATTGCATTGATGGGCGGACGAGAGAAAGCGGAAGCCAAACTCGACGAACTCTTTCACATGGGTGTCGGAACAGCTAAGTTCCGCTTCTACAACGTGTTACCCGATGCCACAGGACTCATGGGAATGTTCCAGATGGGCAACGAACCCAGCTTCCACATCCCGTACCTCTACGATTATGTAGGTTCTCCGTGGAAGACACAAAAGTACCTCCACAGCCTTATCGATACATACTTCATAGACAGCTACTTAGGCATGCCTGGCGACGAAGATGGAGGCG
>JAFYYO010000127.1 GCA_017557475.1 Bacteroidaceae bacterium | reverse complement strand
TCAGATTGTATTGGCCGACAGTGCTCGACTGCAGAGCACTGCCGATAAGATGCACCTGAAACTCACGCTTTGGGGAGGAGAACGATTCCGCAACATGGACGCTCGTCAAGGGGAAATGCTCAGGGCAAACGTGCCATACATGCGAGAGACGTTCGTCAAGGAAGAAGACATCATCCCGTTCGACGGAAACTTCAACTTGATGGACGCCGACCTTTTCTCTCACAATGCTCAATCCAAGAACCTAAACGAGATTCAGCATAGCATCGACTCCCTGAATCATAAGGCCGATAGTGCACGGCACATGATTTATGCCAACATCCTGCAATGGTATATGAAGAAAGAACTTCCGGCAGGAACGAAAGATTCTCTCGTTATCGTAAAGCAGGCTCAGGAAATGCCGCCTTTCGACTCGCTCTATCTGGCATTGAGCGACGAAGCACGCGTAAAAGCATGGAAAGGAGCTGTGAATCGAGCAGAAACGATGCAAGCTGAATGTCAGTTCCGAGCCCTCGAGACAGGAGACCGCAACCTGACCATAAGAAAGCATCGCATCGAATGGTACAAGAAGTTCACGATGAGTCTGGCTTGCCTGCTCTTCTTCTTTATCGGAGCACCGCTTGGAGCTATTATTCGCAAAGGCGGCTTGGGCGTTCCCGTTGTGGTGAGCGTCATCATCTTCATCTTCTATTACATCATTAACCAAGCAGGCGAGAACAATGCAAAGGTTGACGTCTGGACGATAGAAAGCGGCACTTGGCTCAGCTCAGCCGTCTTGCTAGGCACAGGTATCTTCCTGACTCACAAGGCAAATAGCGACAGCGTGGTCTTTAACATCGAGGGCTACAAGAACTTCTTCATGAAGTTGCTCGGCCTTCGTCCAAGTCGAAAGTTGGACAAGAAGGAAGTCATCATCAACGACCCCGACTACACTACCCTACCTCAACGCCTTAGCGAGCTGTCGGATTTCTGCGTCGCATATCGTCGCACCAAGCATCTGCGCCGCATTCCCAACTACTACAGCATCTTCTTCCGTCCAGGTCAGGATAAGCGAATCGCCGAATTGAGCGACAAGCTCGAAGCACTCATCGAAGAACTACATAACAGCCGAGATAACGTGCTGATTATGTACATCAACGAATATCCAATCATCAATCCGAGCGCACATACCAGACCTTTCAACAACAAGCGTTGGAACATGATTTTCGGCATCATCTTCCCGCTTGGAATTCTCGTCTATATGCGCATCTGGCGCTACAGATTGAGGCTCAGGCTTGACCTGCGAAACATTGAACGCATAAATAAACTTATCTCCGAAAGAATCATTAAACGAGGATATGGAAAATAACGAAATACAATTAAGCTCCATTGAAGCTGCTCTCGACGATTTCCGGCAAGGAAAGTTCATCATCGTGGTCGACGACGAAGACCGCGAGAACGAGGGCGACTTCATTACAGCGGCTGAAATGATTACCCCCGAAAAGGTCAACTTCATGCTTCGCAACGGCAGAGGCGTGCTCTGTGCACCAATCACGATGAGCAGAGCTGCAGAACTTGAACTCGATCATCAGGTAGAGGACAATACAAGCATGCTCGGAACGCCTTTCACGGTGACTGTGGACCTCTTGGAAGGTTGCACGACGGGCGTTAGCACGCACGACAGAGCTGCGACAATCCGTGCTTTGGCCGACCCCAATCGCAAGCCGACAGATTTCGGTCGCCCAGGTCACATCAATCCGCTTTATGCTCAAGACAAAGGCGTGCTTCGCAGAGCTGGTCACACAGAAGCAGCCGTCGATTTGGCTCGCCTCGCAGGTCTCAAGCCCGCAGCTGCTCTCATAGAAATCCTCAACGAAGACGGCACGATGGCTCGTATGCCACAACTCAAGGAAGTAGCTCGCGAGCACAATCTCAAAATCATCAGCATTCGCGACCTCATCGCCTATCGACTCAAACAGGAATCGCTCGTAGAGAGAGGCGTCGAAGCCGATATGCCGACTGCCGACGGACACTTCCACATCATTCCTTTCCGCCAGAAAAGCAACGGCCTGGAGCATGTTGTCCTCTATAAAGGCGAATGGACTGAAGACGAACCGATTCTTGTCAGAATGCACTCGAGTTGTATGACAGGCGACATTTTTGGCAGTCAGCGCTGCGATTGCGGCGAGCAACTCCACAAATCGATGCGCATGATTGAGAAGGAAGGCAAAGGTCTCGTCGTCTATCTTAGTCAGGAAGGTCGCGGCATCGGACTCATGAACAAGATTGCAGCCTACAAGCTTCAAGAGCAAGGCGACGATACGGTCGATGCCAACATTCATCTCGGTTTCCGTCCCGATGAACGCGAATATGGCGTTGGTGCTCAGATACTTCGAGAGATGGGTGTCGGCAAGATTCGTCTCATCACGAACAATCCCGTCAAACGCGTCGGACTTGAAAGCTACGGACTCGAAATCGTGGAGAACGTTCCCATTGTGGTCGAGCCGAATGACTACAACCGTCGCTACCTCGAGACAAAGAAGACGAGAATGGGGCACAAACTTTGAAACAATCGAAATTACGTAATAACGATATAACGACATCACGATTATGACAGAATTATCAGAAAGATTACAGAGACTTTCACCCAGTGCAACGCTTGCAATGAGCCAGCGAAGCAGCGAACTCAAGGCAGAAGGCGTGGACGTGATTAACATGAGTGTGGGCGAACCCGACTTCAATACGCCCGACCACATCAAAGCTGCGGCCATCAAGGCAGTTGAGGAGAACTATAGCCGCTACTCTCCTGTTCCTGGTTATCCTGAGTTGAAGAAAGCTATCGTGGCTAAGCTCAAGAATGAGAACGGCCTTGACTACGCTCCCTCGCAAATCCTTTGCAGCAATGGCGCAAAGCAGAGCGTCTGCAACACCATCATGGCTATTGTGAATGCAGGCGACGAAGTCATCATCCCTGCTCCCTATTGGGTAAGCTATCCTCAAATGGTACTCTTGGCAGAAGGCACTCCCGTCTTTGTCGAAGCTACCATCGAGCAGGACTTCAAGATTACGCCTGAGCAACTCGAAGCCGCCATCACGCCCAAGACAAAGGCACTCATCCTTTGCTCTCCCAGCAACCCAACAGGCTCCGTCTATAGCAAGAAGGAACTCGAGGCGCTGAAAGACGTTTTGCTGCGCCACGAGCAAGTCATCATCATTGCCGACGAGATTTACGAGCACATCAACTATGTCGGCGAGCACGCAAGCATGGCGCAGTTCCCAGAAATCAAGGAGAGAGTTGTCGTCATCAATGGTGTCAGCAAGGCTTACGCAATGACTGGTTGGCGCATCGGCTTCATCGCAGCTCCCGAATGGATAGTAAAGGGTTGTAATAAGCTTCAGGGACAATACACAAGCGGACCTTGTTCTGTCAGCCAGAAGGCTGCCGAGGCTGCTTTTGCAGGCCCGCAGCAATGTGTAGAGGATATGCGTCAAGCTTTCGAGCGTCGCAAGAATCTCATCGTTCGTCTCGCGAAAGAGATACCCGGACTCGAGGTCAACAATCCTCAAGGTGCCTTCTATCTCTTCCCCAAATGCAGCAGTTTCTTTGGCAAGAAAGACGGCGACAGAGTCATCAACAACAGTACCGACCTCGCTATGTATCTGCTTGAAGTTGGGCACGTTGCAACCGTTGGCGGCGACGCCTTTGGCTCTCCCGAATGCTTCCGCATGAGTTATGCCACAAGCGACGAAAACATCACGGAAGCCATGAAGCGCATCAAGGAGACACTTGCAAGGCTGAAGTAACAGGACAACTATCCTATTATAATATATAATGTGTAGCATCAGGCATCAACGTCTGGTGCTATCTTTTTTATGTCACGTGGATTGTTCTCAAACAACACGTGTTATGATTGCAAACATAACGTGTATCATACGCAAACATAACGTGTAATGATTGGCATCATAACGTGTGACGTTTTCACACTTAACTGCATGTAGTTACATCCGAAGTGTGTTCTAAGAGCAAGATTAGGACAAAAAAAGGCCTTATTTCGCATA
>JAFYYO010000126.1 GCA_017557475.1 Bacteroidaceae bacterium | reverse complement strand
TCAAGGGCGAAGCACTCACTCGCTTTGTCAAGAGAAGTGTAGAACTGATTAAATAGATAACCCATGAATCACGGTTTCGTCAAAGTCGCATCAGCCATTCCCTTGGTGAGGGTTGCTGATTGCCAGTACAATGTAGAGCAGATTGAGTCGCTCGTAATCCAAGCCGAGGGCAAAGGCATAGAAATCATTTGTTTGCCTGAACTCTCGCTGACTGCCTATTCTTGTGGCGACCTCTTTGGGCAGCAACTCTTGCTCGATGAGGCAGAAATGGCGCTCATCCATCTGATGAACACTACAAGGAGCCTCAATATCATCAGCATTATCGGACTTCCTGTGCCTTATCGCGGAGCTTTGCTCAACTGCGCTGCAGTAGTGCAGAGAGGCAAGATTCTTGGTCTCGTGCCGAAGACTTTCCTGCCTAACTACAAGGAGTTCTACGAGAAGCGTTGGTTCCAGAGCGGAGCTGATGTGCCTGAAGGAACTGTGCTCATATGCGGACAGCAGGTTACAGTCAGCACAAACTTACTCTTCAATACGCCTTCCTGCGTGTTTGGCGTGGAGATTTGTGAGGACCTTTGGGCTCCTGTTCCGCCAAGTTCGTCGCTTGCAATGCAGGGGGCAGACATTATCTTCAACCTGAGTGCCGATAATGATTTGGTAGGGAAGTACACCTATCTGCAGACCCTTCTTGCCCAGCAGAGTGCACGTTGCATTTGTGGCTATGTGTATAGCGGGTGTGGCTTTGGCGAGAGCACGCAAGATGTTGTCTTTGGTGGCAAGGGACTCATCTATGAGAATGGCAAGCTCTTGGCTGAGGCCAAGCGTCATCAGTTTGAAGCACAGATGCTCGAGACCGAGATTGATGTGGAGCGACTTCGTGCAGAGCGTCGCATAAACACCACCTTTGCAGCTTGTGCAGCACGCAAGAGGCAGCCCAACATTGTTGATACTGAGCGCGTTCCTGCTCGTCCTTTCTCTTTGACTCGCGTCATAGACCCGCATCCTTTTGTGCCCTCTGGCAAGCGTCTTGATGAGCGTTGCCAAGAGATATTCGACATTCAAACTGAAGGATTAGCTAAACGCATTCAGCATACTGGAGCACAGACAGTTGTGATTGGCATAAGTGGAGGACTTGACTCCACGCTTGCCCTGCTTGTTTGTGTTAGTGCATTTGACAAGCTTGGCTTGAATCGTCGTGGTATTGTGGGCATTACGATGCCTGGCTTTGGCACGACAGACAGAACCTATACCAATGCCGTGAACCTCATGAAGCTGCTCGGCATTACCATTCGCGAGATTAGCATCAAGGAAGCTTGTCTGCAGCACTTCTCCGACCTTGGACATGATGCCAACAATCATGATGTGACTTACGAGAATAGTCAGGCTCGCGAACGTACGCAAATCCTCATGGACGCTGCCAATCAGATGAATGGCTTCGTAGTTGGTACAGGTGATTTGAGTGAGCTTGCACTGGGTTGGGCTACTTATAATGGAGACCACATGTCGATGTATGGCGTCAATGCCTCTGTACCTAAGACGCTTGTCAAGCATCTCGTCACATGGGTTGCTGAGCGAACGAAGGATGAGAGCACTCGTCAGACACTCCTTGATATTGTGGAAACGCCCATCAGTCCTGAACTGATGCCTGCTGATGAACAAGGCAACATCACGCAGAAGACAGAAGACCTCGTGGGACCTTACGAGCTTCACGACTTCTTCCTATATTACCTTTTGCGATGGGGGTTCCGTCCTGCTAAGATATATCTCCTGGCTCGTCAGGCCTTCGGACAGAAGTATGATGATGCCACTATTCGTAAGTGGCTTCGTACCTTCTGCCGTCGCTTCTTTAGTCAGCAGTTCAAGAGGAGTTGCTTGCCCGATGGACCTAAGGTGGGTAGTTGCAGCCTCAGTCCGCGTGGAGACTGGCGTATGCCCAGCGATGCCTCTCCAGCTCTCTGGCTCAGGGAGTGTGACGAGTTAGGGTAATTAATATCGTCATAACGTCATAACGATATAACAACACAGCTAAAACTTAACACTATGAACGTTGAGAAAATCATGCAAGGCTTGGAGCAGAAGCATCCAGGCGAAAGAGAGTACCTTCAAGCGGTTCGCGAAGTGCTGGACAGCATTAAGGACGTGTACAATCAGCATCCTGAGTTCGAGAAAGCTAAGATAGTTGAGCGCATTGTAGAGCCTGAGCGCATCATCAC
>JAFYYO010000125.1 GCA_017557475.1 Bacteroidaceae bacterium | reverse complement strand
CCCCATCCCATACCACTTATATAGAGTGTGGCGCGACGAACTTTGCTTTTGACGGAGAAAGTGCGACGCAGATAACGGGCAGGAAGATCACGGCTATCGCCTTCGCCTACCACGATCTTATCGGCATCGTCCTTGCCTATCCATTGTGCTTCGGGCTGGAACTGCTTGAGACCAGTCAGGAAGCTTTGCACGGGACTCCTCAGATGTTCGCCTGTGCTGAGCCAGACTTCCACCTGCCAGAACACTTTGCTAGCGTAGGGCAAGCGACGTCCCTGATAGGGTACAGCCACGCTTTCGTCGGAATTAGTTTTGCCGCTGTCCCAAAGCAAGTTGCGTTCCGCCTTGAGGTCAGCCTCGGATGTCGCCACACAAAGGCGATAAGCAGATTGCCATACATTGGTCTTATTGCTTTCGGTCTGCCAGGAGAATTGTGCCGTTCGGACTATTCCAGTGGGTTCTTTCATACGGCAAACGCTGAAACCTGTCAGGTCGCTTCCGAAAACACCCTGTATTATCATGAACAATGCCACTAAAGGCAGGAGAATACGTCTCATTTTCTTCCTTTTTATATAATATGTGCCACAAAGTAACACTTTTTTTCTCAAATATGAAAGCGTTTGCCAAAAAAATACTTATATTTGTGACGGGAACGACATTTATCAACTATTAGCTTACACAAAAGACATGAAAAGATTGTTCACTTTGGCAGCCTTGCTGCCCGTGGCTTTTGCCCTACAGGCTCAACAAGCCATTTTCGAGAGACACGACACACGTTCGCCGCAGTTCAACGACGACGGCACAGTCACCCTTCGCATCAAGGCTCCAGAGGCCAAGAAGGTAACCGTGATTGGCGATTGTATTGAGCATGGGAACCAGGAAATGACGAATCAGGACGGCATTTGGAGTTATACGACGAAGGCCCTTCCTGCAGAACTCTACAGTTATCGCTTCTATGTTGACGGCGTGGAGGTGCAGGATGCAGGCAACATAGAACGCAGTCGAGATGTTCGCTCCTTTATGAGTACCTTCATCATCAGTAAGGAGGAGGGCGACTGCGGCTATCTCTATCAGAATCACAATGTTGAGCACGGAGATGTGGCACATGTTTGGTACGATAGCCCAACACTCGGCATGAAGCGCCGCATGAGCATTTATACGCCTCCAGGCTACGATAAAGGCAAAGCCTATCCTGTCCTCTACCTCCTTCATGGCGCTGGAGGCGACGAGGAAGCTTGGCTCACTTTGGGCAGAACGGCTCAGATTATGGACAACCTTATCGCACTCGGAAAGGCTGAGCCTATGATTGTGGTGACTCCCAACGGCAACGCTTCCGATGATGCAGGCCCGCTTGAAACAGGCATTCAGAACAAAGAGCGCCCCAAGAAGTCGTACGAAGAGAGCTTCCCAGACATTATGAATTATGTGAAGAGCCACTACAAGATCAAGAAAGGACCTGACAATACGGCAGTTTGCGGCCTGTCGATGGGCGGAGGACATACTTTCAGAATCGGCATGCAGAATGCCGGAACCTTCGGTTATATGGGGCTTTTCTCGGCTGCAGTTCGTTTGGAATGGAACACGCAAAAGAACCTCGAGCAGCAATTCGAAGACCATCCTGAGGCTGCGGCACAGATGAAAGCGCTCTTCGCAGCTAAGCCTCATCTCTACTGGATCGCGATTGGCAAGGACGATTTCCTCTTCCAGCAGAACCTCGAACTGCGTCAATACCTCGACAAGATGCAGTACCCCTACGAATACTACGAGAGCGAAGGCGGCCACATTTGGCGTAATTGGCGCATCTATCTCTCGATGTTCGCACAAAGACTCTTCAAGTAAGGGGTTCTTGCACCACAACTTTCTTGTTTCTACCCCACCCCTTTACCCCTCCCCTCAAATGGGAGGGGAGCTAAAAGGAACAGACACAACCCCTCCCCTAAAATGGGAGGGGAGTTTTTTTACAACCTTTCCGCAACAGGTTTGAAAAGGGAAGAGGAATCATTCTTAACTCCCCTCCCATTCAATGGGAGGGGCAGGGGTGGGGTCAAAACCAGTTTATTTTGTAAAGCTTTTTCCTTGTTTCACTCATCTTAATTAAGAAAAACGGCTTTCTTTTTGAGCGAAGGTCACGAAGACCTCATTTTTTGCGATTTTTGTAGAGCTTTCATACTCAGCAACTTAACGTTTTTACTCTTCTGATCAAGCAGAGAAAAAGGTCAGGAAAGATGTGTTTTTCGACCAATTTTGGCCCATTTCATCGACGGATTTAACGTGTGTCGTTGGCAAACTAGACGTGGTTAGTTTGCAAACATAACGTGTTATGTTTTGAATTTAACCGTGGGTCGTCGGCCAACTTCGCCTGTTTTGTTGCCATTTTCTGCACGCCTTTTTCAAAAACTTGTCGTGTTTTTTCCGATG
Source organism: Bacteroidaceae bacterium (assembly GCA_017557475.1). The sequence goes on along the minus strand of JAFYYO010000125.1, from coordinate 3,123 downwards.
ACCAAGCACATCTTTTCAGCAAATTCTACGTTTCTCGTAGTCCAACCTCAAATGTTCCTCGGACAGGAAATAAAAAGAAAAACTTGCGTTTTCCTTTTGTATTTCGCTCACTTATTCGTACCTTTGCACATTATTTGCGAAGTTAAACAACTTAAACCAATTAAATACATTATGAAAAAGATCGTTTTTATTGCCCTCGCAATGGCAATGTGCGCAAGCAGCGCAAAGGCTTTAGAGTTCGAACCAGCTGAAGGTTTCACCTACATGGGACTCTTCGGATTGAACGTTTCAAAACTCCAAAACAGCAATTACGACTCAAAGGCTGGTGCCATGATGGGAGCCAGAGTGGATTATGTGCTTCCCAAAGCTCATGGAACATACGTTACAGCCGGCGTCGACTGGACTATGAAGGGCGGCAAAGTTTCTGCTCAGGGAGCTTTCTTCGAAACAGATGTCGATGCAACAGCCAAGTATGCTTTGCACTACTTCGAAGTGCCCATCCGCGTTGGTTTCCGCTATAATCCAATGGAGGAACTTGGTTTCTATGGTGAAGTGGGACCTTATTTCGCAGTTGGTGTCGGTGGTAAGCACAAGATGAGCATCGATGAAGATGGTGCTGAAGTTAGAGAAATGGAGGATGACTACACATTCAAAGCCTTTAAGAACTCCGACAATGTTGAAAAGTTGACTTTCCAGCGTTGGGATGCAGGCATTGGTTTCCGCGTTGGAGCCGAGTATAACCAGCATTACAACCTGATGTTCGGCTGCGACTGGGGTTTGACAGATATGTACCGTAACAGCCTTCGTGATGCTTATTACGAAGCAACTAAGCTTACCTTTGGCGGGCCTAAACGTCTCCCCAAGGTACATAACTTCAACTTCAGCATTACCTTCGGCTATCGTTTCTAAGTAAATCATGGCAAGAGAATACAGCTTTCGTGAGATAGAACAAAAGTGGCACCGCCTTTGGACGGAACGCCAGACATACAAGGTAACTGAGGATGAGAACCGACAGAAGTTCTATGTCCTGAACATGTTCCCCTACCCCAGCGGCGCAGGACTGCATGTTGGTCACCCGCTTGGCTACATCGCAAGCGACATCTATGCTCGCTACAAGCGTCTGCAAGGCTTTAATGTCTTGAATCCAATGGGTTATGATGCTTATGGCCTGCCTGCAGAACAATACGCCATCAAAACGGGTCAGCACCCAGAAAAGACAACCTTTGCCAACATTGACCGCTATCGTGAGCAGCTCGACAAAATAGGTTTCTCGTTCGATTGGGACAGAGAAGTGCGCACTTGCTCACCCGATTATTATCATTGGACGCAGTGGGCCTTCCAGAAGATGTTCAACTCGTACTTCGACGAAGAACTCCAAAAGGCTCAACCCATCGAGAAACTCATCGAGAAGTTCAAGGCTGAGGGCACTTGGCCAGCCGATGAAAAGGCTCAAAGCGACCTGCTGATGAACTACAGAATCGCTTTCTTGGGCGAGACGATGGTGAACTGGTGTCCCAAACTTGGCACAGTCCTCGCCAACGATGAAGTCGTCGAAGGCGTGAGTGTTCGAGGTGGCTATCCCGTTGAACAAAAGAAGATGCGGCAATGGTGTCTGCGTGTCAGCGCCTACAGTCAACGCCTCCTCGACGGACTCGAAACGATTGATTGGAGCGAAAGCATCAAGGAAACGCAAAAGAACTGGATAGGCAGAAGCGAAGGTGCCGAGATAGAAATCCCCTATACCCTCTCCATGGATGGAGAGACAGAAGGCTCTTTCACCATCTTCACCACAAGAGCAGACACGATGTTCGGTGTCACCTTCTTCGTTCTGGCTCCTGAAAGCGAACTGGTTGATAAGGTAACTACGCCTGAACAAAGAGCCGCAGTAGACGAATACATTAAATATGTAAAGAGTCGAACTGAGAGGGAACGCATGATAGACCACACCGTAACAGGCGTCTTCAGCGGAGCTTACGGCATCAATCCCATTACTGGTGACCGTTGTCCCATCTATGTCGCAGAGTACGTCCTTGCTGGTTATGGAACGGGAGCCATTATGGCTGTGCCTGCTCACGACAGCAGAGACTATGCTTTCGCCAAGCATTTCGACCTGCCCATCATTCCTCTTGTGGAAGGAGCAGACATCTCGGAAGAAAGTTACGACGCCAAAGAGGGCACAGTAATCAATTCTCCTATCAGCCCAGACAAGAGTGTGAAGTACGATGGCGAGAGTCTCTGCCTGAATGGACTTAGCATCAAGGAGGCGATTGCAGAAACGAAACGCTTCGTCAAAGCACACAATCTTGGTCGAGTTAAGGTGAACTATCGTCTTCGCGACGCCATCTTCAGCCGTCAAAGATACTGGGGCGAGCCGTTCCCAGTCTATTATAAGAACGGCATTCCCACTATGATACCAGAGGAATGTCTGCCCGTCGAACTGCCACAAGTCGAGAAGTTCCTGCCCACGGAAACAGGCGAACCTCCTCTTGGAAATGCCCAGATCTGGGCTTGGGACGAGGCAAATCGCAAGATTGTGGACAAGAAACTCATCGACGAGAAGACAGTCTTCCCCATCGAACTCTACACCATGCCAGGCTTTGCAGGCAGCAGCGCTTACTATCTTCGCTACATGGACCCGCACAATAATCAGGCTTTGGTGAGCGACAAGGCTGCCTCTTATTGGCAGAACGTCGACCTCTATGTGGGCGGATCAGAGCATGCAACTGGTCACCTCATATATTCCCGCTTCTGGAACAAGTTCCTCTTCGACTACGGAATCAGTAAGAAGGAAGAGCCTTTCAAGAAGCTCGTCAACCAGGGAATGATTCAAGGTCGCTCGAACTTCGTCTATAGAATAAAGGAGACGAACACCTTCGTTTCCTTCGGACTCAAGGATCAGTACGATGTTACTCCTATTCATGTGGACGTCAACATTGTGAAGAACGACATTCTCGACCTTGATGCCTTCAAGGCTTGGAGTCCCGAATATGCTACCGCAGAGTTCGTTCTCGAGGATGGTAAGTACGTTTGTGGCTGGGCAATCGAGAAGATGTCGAAGTCGATGTACAATGTCGTCAACCCAGATATGATTGTTGAGAACTACGGAGCCGACACTTTGCGACT
>JAFYYO010000124.1 GCA_017557475.1 Bacteroidaceae bacterium | reverse complement strand
GGAGGAATAAGCGATCACTTGCCCATTTGGGTGGACTTATTAAGCAGGTAAGCGTCGAGAATTGTAATGGCTGCCATTGCTTCCACGACTGGGACCGCTCTTGGCAAGACGCAAGCATCATGACGGCCTCGGGCAGTCAACTTTGCTGCATTACCTTGATTGTCAACCGTTTCCTGCTCTTTAAGAAGTGTGGCGACGGGTTTGAAGGCAACTCGGAAATAGATGTCTTGCCCGTTTGAAATGCCGCCTTGTATGCCGCCACTATTGTTTGTGCGGGTCGTAACTCCACCCTTACCATCGGGTTCAAACACGTCGTTCTGCTCACTTCCTCTGCCGCTTGCGCCTGCAAAACCAAGCCCGTATTCGAAGCCTTTCACAGCATTAATACTGAGCATTGCTGCCCCGAGTTTCGCCTGAAGCTTGTCATAAACCGGTTCTCCAAGTCCAATAGGACAACCTTTTACCACACAAGCTATTACGCCACCAACGGTATCGCCTTCACCCTTCACTTCCAAGATGAGCTGCGACATCTTTTCCGCCACCTTTTCATCCGGGCAACGAACCGCATTCTCCTCTGTCTTCGAGAGGTCATAATCAGCATAAGAGCCAGGCAGGACAACGTCTCCCACCTGTTGCGTATAAGCCTGAATGGAGATGCCAAGCTGTCGAAGCGCCAATTTTGCAAAGGCTCCAGCCACGACTCGACTAATCGTTTCGCGAGCCGAACTGCGTCCTCCTCCACGATAATCGCGAATACCATACTTCTGCTCATAGGTAAAGTCGGCATGAGAAGGACGGAACAGGTTGCGCATGTTCTCGTAGTCCTCGCTATGCTGATTGGTGTTGCGAACGAGGAAACCGATAGGACAGCCCGTCGTCTTCCCTTCGAAGATGCCGCTCAGCAACTCCACCTCGTCCTCCTCTTTGCGAGCAGTTGTGAGGTTACTCTGGCCAGGTTTGCGTCGAGACAACTCCCTCTGAATGAAGGTCATATCGACTTCGATACCAGCAGGCATGCCATCAATGACGCCACCAATCGCAGCTCCGTGACTCTCGCCAAAACTTGTGAGGCGGAAAAGGGTTCCTATTGAGTTCATATAATACGGTTGAAATATAAAGGTTTACTGAGTGCAAAGATACGAAGATATTTTTGATTTACAAAATAGTCAGGCATAGTTTACAAACTAACCGTGGCTAATTGGCAAACTAGGCGTGCCTAATTCGTAAACCAGGCAGGTCTAATTGGCCAACTAGGCGTGCTTAGTTGCCAGTCCTCACACGCGAGTACTCCAATCCTCGCGTGGAGATACTCGAGTACCTACGTGTAGGTACTCGAGTATCTCCACAGGTGGATTATAGAAGTACTGAGCCAAAAGAACCGCCAAACCTGTTTATTTTGAGAGACTTAGCCAGCAGGCTGCCCTATCATCCGCCGCAATTACTGTCGCAGCCCTCGCAATTGCCGCCGCTGCAACCTCCACAGCCGCCTCCGCAACCTGTTATCTGGTTGAGGGCATCGCGAACCTCTTCGTTCGTAGCCTCACGACTCTCGAGGACTTCACCCACGAAGTTCAGGCTCTTGCCAGCCAAGGGATGGTTGAGGTCAACGGTAATATCCTCCTCGCCAATCTCGATAATGGTGCCGTTGAAACGCGCTCCATCGGGACTTGCAAGAGGAACAACAGCGCCTTCATAGATGAAACGCGTGTCGAGTTTCCCGTTGATTTCGAAGACTTTGCGAGGGAGTGATTGCTTACCCGAAGCCTCATATTCGCCATAAGCATCGTTCGGATTGAGGGTGAAATCGAACTTGTCGCCCACCTTCAAAGGCACAATCTGAGCCTCGAAGGCATCAAGGGTCATTCCCAAAGCACTAACGAAGATAAAGGGCTCGCCTTTAGCCGTCTCCTCAATCAGCTCCGGCTTCTCACCTGAAGCATTTGAATAGAGTTTGTATGAAACTGAAATGTATTTGTTTTCCATCTCACATTTAATCATTTACCATTTACCATTTACTATTTACTATCTCACATCTCGCATTTACCATTTAAACATTTACCATCTATCATTTACTATTTACGATTTACGATTTGCATTTTGCTTTGCAAAAGTACGAATTTATTATGAATTATGGGCTATTAACTATCATCTAAAATGCGTATTTCTTGCCATTTCGGATATAGACTCCTCTGCCTTGTGTCTTCTGGAGTTGCTGACCTGAGATGTTGTAGAGTCCGCTCTTTGAGGATGTGACGGCTCTCGGAACTGTGGCGAAGGTGGGATCTTCTTCGACAAACAGATAGATGTTGCGTGTGACTGTTGCACTCCATTCGGAGTCGTTCTTGCTGATGGCACGAAGTGTGACGGGGCCTGGAGTGAGGGTTGGCGTAATGTTCTCAAGGCTGTAGCGATTCGCGTCGGGGGTTTCTTCGCCCTCGGTACTGTCCATCCACGAGACGGGATAGCTGCCATCGGTCGTGTACATGATATAAGAGCCCTGCGAGAGAGTGAGTTCGTCGGAGAGAAGTAAGGTATCGCCTTCAGCCACTTTTCTTCCGTTCACCATAAACTCAGGAGCAGGTGTATTCGAGTACCAGCCCTTCTTCTTGAGTTGAGAGATGAGGTTAGCTGTTCGCCGAGGGAAGAAGTCCTCCTTCAGCCGATTGTACTCGTTTGCATGATGTACGTCGGCCCGATACAGCTCGCGTGTGCCGCTTGGATGGACGTCCTTACGATAATCTCCCCATCGGGCTGATTCGGCATATATGGAGAGTGAAATAACTTGCTGCAGGCTGTCCCAGAGTTCCTGTGCCGCTTCTGGACGCAGCAGGCCTCCATCGTCCTCAAGATGCTTGTAGGCCCGATCTATGTACCGATGCTTGAATTCCGGATTCTTCATCATGTTCCGAAAGAGATACGACGGACAATCCTTGTTGTTCACGTCGAGCACATTGGCCGAAGCGTTGAATAGCGTTTGCTCGTTGTCCCAGCAGATAAATCGGAAGCCTTGTGTGGAGTCTTCCCTGTTGCAGACGGATATCCAGTTGTGATGGTCCCAATCGGCATTACCGCTATAGTGATTGATGAGCATGTAGTCGATGAAGTTGTCGATTTCGAGGAAGACCTCCGGTCCTTCGTCGGCAGTCTGCGGCAATTCCCCGATAATGACTTTGTATGTTTCCGGCAGATATGCTTTTTCCGAGAGTCGCATCAGTTGGTCCCACTTGTCGAGCGAACCTTCTGCCGCCTCCAGATAATCTTCCCGTTTTACCACGTCGTAGTCTATCTTATAGCCGCCGAAATGGTATTTGCAATAATCGTCGTCGATACGTTCCGACAGGTTATAAAGTCCCCAATAAAGTCCGTTAATAAAGACATTCACATAGAGTCCGTCGCTTGTGGAGTAACCCATGCGTTTCTGCATACGCCGAACCCACAAGTCTCTGCCGTACTGGGCTCTGGTGCGTTGGGTAGCATCGGAATGAGTCCAGGAATAGTTATAGAAAGTGCGTACGATGAGTGAGTTGAACCGAGCCACACTTCCTTCTCCATAAAGCGGGTATTTGAGTGTTTTCTTGCCGTATGCTTCCTTGAAGGTAAGACGGAAAGAGTGCTTGGGGTTCTTCTCAGGCACACGTCCCATTCCGCCGTGAATCTCCAAGGCGCATGTTTCGGTGAGGTCGTGTCCGTTTCCCATCAGTTCTATCGAAGTGGGGCGTTCCCAACCTCGTCCGTTACTCTCGGAAGTACCCGTGTAAATATAGATGCCTCCCGTCTTCTCGTCCTTTGTCTTGTTGAAGAGATTCTCCTTGTCTGTGACGATAGAGAGTGTTGGAATGGAATAGAAAGCATCTTTAATGTTCTTGGCATAAGTGCGGTCTGACGTCAACTCGGGGTCCATCTCATAATCGGCAATAGCCGTACCGCTCATGGTGGTGTAACTGCCCCATGTGTCAGGATAACCATCGGGCAAGGCTGGCTGTTCGAGCACATCGGCGGGGAAGATGTAGGATGCCGTCGCAACGTCGGAGCATCTGACCGTGTCCCTGAATTCCGCAGCTCGAACGATAGCGGTATTTTTGATGTAGAGGTTTGTCGTGAATTGCTGGCTTTCGGCTGTTGGCTCGCTACCGTCTAAAGTATATTTGATGACGGCACCAGTTTTCTCCCCCTTTATCTTCAGCAAGAAGGGGCTCTTGCACATCCCATGCGTCTTGTTGAAAGTGGGGGTTGCCCAGGCTGCAACTGCCGCTACGGACAAACCTACAAACAGAATAAATGCCTTTCTATACATCATTATTTATATAAGGGGGGCAAGGAAATTGTCCCTTGCCCCTCTTTCAAATATTAGAACAGAACTTTCTTGCCGTTAACAATATAGATTCTGCCCTGCTGAACCTTGCTTACGCGCTGACCTGCCAAGTTGTAGATAGCTCCATCGCCATTGGAGAGAGTTGGGGTAATGCTGATGATGCCATCTGCATAGTCGGTACCAGCAAATGGAATGGGATATGCTCCGACTTGTGTCCATTGAGCAACATCCTGACCTTCATTCAGCATAGCGCAAACTTCGCCATTTGCCAACTGCTCCTCTGTCACCTGTGAGGTGTTTTCATTCACTTCGCCAAGTTGAGTCAAGAAGTAGCTGTTGGAACACTTAGCATTACCTGGGTTGCGAGCCAGAGAATAAGGAGTGCCGCTTGCGTAGAGAGAAACATCAATTGTTCCTACAGAAAGAGTGTTGGAGATGTAGGTAACATTACCGCACCAGCCTACGATAGGAATGCAGTTCCAAGCGGTTTCGCTCTTGAGAGTACCGCTGAACAGACAGTTGTTGATGACGCTACCGTCACCACTTCCGCGACCTACGATACCACCGGTAAGGGCATCTCCGCTGAAGGTAGAGATTATCTCGACTGCGCTCTCGCAATTCTCGATCGTTCCGCCATAGACTTCGCAGACGATACCGCCAATTCTCTTGGCCGAAGTGTTAATCGTACCAGTAGTGCGCAAATACCTGACGGTACCGCTCAAGGCACGGAACAAGCCGAAGCCTTCCACCTCGTTCACCTTATTGATATTGACTGCGTGGCACTGTCCGTCGAATACACCTTCGTACTTCTTGCTCGTAGTACCAATCATCGGGAATTCGTCCATCACTTCAGTCAAGTCGATGTCGGCTGTCAGTTGAGCGTTATCCTTGGTGTCTCCATAGTTGACCTTCTTGGCAAACCATACCAATTGCGCAGGAGTACCAATCTGCCAGAAGCCATCAACAAGTTCTGCAATTGAGAGGTCAGGAGCACCGCATTCTGTGCAGAAGCCGTCCTCGAAGTTATGGTCCTCGATGGTGCTGCCTTCTGTGTTGCTGTAGGAGAGTGTTGTTCCCTCGACAGGAGTCTTGCCATCGCACTTGAGAGCGCCATTAGCATAAACGGTACCGCGAGTGAGGAACGGAACGGGATAGCTGTCACCAGGAAGAGTCTGAGTCCACTGGATATCGTTCTGATCACCATTCAGCAGGAAGGCAACCTCGCCACTTGCAATCTGCTCGGCAGTTACCTCGGTAGAGCCTTCATTGGGAAGACCAAAACCATTCATGTAGTAGCAGTTCACAACAGTCGAAACGGATGGGTTGCGAGAGATGGTATATGATGGGTTATCCGTGCTTTGAGTATCAGCATTGATTGTTCCCATGAACAGACAGTTACTTACCGTAGAGCTGCAATCACTTCCGGTAAAGCCAAGAATACCGGCATTGTTGTAGCCATCAGGAGCATTGATAGTACCGTCGTAGAGACAATCCTTAACCACACATCCCTGAGCACTGCCGCGGAATGCAATACCTGCATAAGCTGCGTCGCCGATGAAATCGGATTCGATATTAACAGAAGATACACAGTTCTGTATGGTTCCGCCGAATATCTCAGCCACGATACCGCCTGCCTTCTTGTAAGAAGTGCTGATTGTACCGGCTACGCGCAGATTCTTAACTGTACCTGTAAGGGCGCGGAAAAGACCTGTAATATCTTCTTTGGCCTCCATGTAGTAGGTAATGAGGTGACCCTGGCCATCAAAGGTGCCGGCATACTTGTTGTCGAGGGTAGAAATCATCGGCATCTCACCCTCAGAAGCATCGATGTCGCTTATTACGACTGCATCGGCATCAACCTCACCTGCATTAACAAGTCCGGCAAACAGAACCAGTTCAACTGGAGTGCCGAGTTGATATACGCCATCCACCTTCTTGGGCATGAACGAGAGAGTTGCCAAATGGTCTTTTTGCGCTTCTTCGGTCGATGCTTCACCTTCGTAGTAGTTGGTGAGCTGCTCGAGAAGCGTATTGATTTCGTCCGTTTCCGAATCGTTGAAGAATGCACTCAAATCAAACATCATTTCGTTGAGCTTATCGTACTCGGTCATCAGGTTGATATAACCTCTCTTACACTCGTATATTTCCTGGAAGAGGTCGGAGAACCGCTCAATGAGTGAGAGCTTTCCGTCATTGGTCCCATCGCCTTCCGAACTAATTATCGCTAAATCCAACTTGTACCTGAGCTCGTTGGAGAAGTTGGGATAAACAGCATAATCGTTGACATCGGGGATGTAGTAGTTCAGTATCGTATTGGCGCGTGCAACCTGCGACTCCAGAACATTATCGAGGCCCTGCTCGGCTTGGCTTAATTCGCCGTGATAGATGAGCTTGACATTACCGAAGCCGAGACCATCATTCTCGAAGCCCGTTCCGAGCACCTTGATTCCTATGGTCAAGCTTCCGTCGGTCACATTAGCCAAGATTGAGTTCTGATAACGTCCGCTTTCGAATGCACGGCAATAACCTACCACTCCACGAGGAACATAGCCATAGTTCCCTTCGAAATCGGTTGTCTCGAAATCGGGATAGTCACCTGTAAGGTTGCAGTTGATACCATCTACCGCATCAGCTTCAGGAAGTACATCCTCCGCGAGAACCTGGAAGTAGTTGGCAACGCCGTTTGCCGTAAGCATGGCAGCATAGTTAGCGTTGAGCAAGTCGTCGGCACCAGGATAAGGACGGAATACGCCATTGATTTGCACCTCATAAATACCATTTGCCAGTCCGGTGATGGTTTGGTGCATATCCATTGTGCTATTCCAGCATTCTGCTGCATGCATCGCGCTACCCTCAGCACCTCCATGACCCGTTCCGACCTTGCCTTCCCAGCCGTTGAAGCCGTCCGTGAAAGTGGGGTTGGTTATCAGCATCGTCATGTCCGTACCGGCTGTAGGTTCTTCCGTGATGGCAGCCTCCAGCATAGCATCAATCTTTTGGGTCTCAGACCTAATCTCTTCTTCGCTGAGTTCGCATACTTCCAGAATGTAGAGAGCCGTTCCTCTGGGATAAGTCGCACTGGGTTCGTCGCTTTCGCTGAGGTAATACTCCAGTTCCGTACGCTTCGAACCAGAGAAATCGTCGTGTTCCTGTAAGTAGAGTTCTGTATCCTCCACTTTCTGCTTGTAAGCCGCATAAGCTTCTGCACAAGACTTCAAACTGGTGCGCAATTCAGAGATTTCGTCCCATTTCGCCATGAAGGCATCGATATCAGAGCACTCCTCCAGGGTGTCCAGGGCGTCCTGATAGCTTTCCACAAGGCTCCTTTGTGCCAAGAGGTCTGTGCAATATGCTCGTTCGGTGGTAAGAACTTTTTGAACGAATGCTGCATAGGAAGCCGCATCGTATGCATTACCGAAAACGTCTCCAGCTCTGTAAACGCGTTCACGAGTGGGGAACGGAACAGGGATTCTGTCGTCTTCAATAATTTGTGTCCAAACGATTTGCGACTGGTCTCCGTTGAGCAGATAGCAAAGCTTACCGCTGGGAACGTCTTCTTCCGTGATTTGAGTGGTATTGCCTTGATGCGAACCGAACTCGTTGACGAAATAGCAATTGGTGCAAGTCACGTTGCCCGGGTTGCGGGCAAAGGTATAGGCATTACCCTGGCTCGTATCGATGTCGATAGTGCCTGTAAATGCGCAATTTGTGAGGGTTGATTTCGAACCCGACCATCCGATAAAGGCGGCGCAGTTGTAACCCATACCGCTGATGGAACCGGCAAAGATACAATTCTCGATGATAGAACCGTCGGCACTACCGCGACCTGCAAAGCCTGAGATGGCGGCATCACCTGCATATTCGCTCGTAACCTGGACTTCACTCACGCAATTCAGAATCTTACCGCCGAATATCTCACCCACGAATGGGCCGACCTTGTTGTAAGGACTGGTCAGGTAACCTTCCATGCGCAAGTTCTGAATAGTACCGTCGAGGTAGCGGAAAAGGCCCCAGCTGCTCGATTCTGCAACGAGGTCCACCGTCAAAGTCTTGTAGTTGCCGTCGAAGATGCCCTTGTAATGGTTACTGCTTGAGCCGATAACGGTAAAGTCGAGGTCGGAAATGTCGAGATCATTCACCATTTTTGCATTTGCGGTATTGTTGCCGCCATTTACGAGACCTGCGAACCAAGCAAACTGCTCGGGTGTTTCGATCTGATAGAAGCCGTCAATCAAAGTTGCCATGTTGGGGTCAGCCTTACCGCAGATAATACAGAAGCCATCCTCGTATTGGTGGTCGGGGATGTCCTGAGTCTTGGTATTCGAGTAGGTAAGAGGAGAGCCGTCGGCACTCTGACCTGTGCAGTCCAGATTACCTGCCGCATAGACCTGCAGGCTGTTCGAGAAGGGCAATGGAACAAGGTCGGTGCCAAGGGTCTGCCACCAAGTGATTTCAGTCTGGTCGCCATTGAGCATATAGCAGAGTTCTCCCGACTCTACCTGCTCCTCTGTCACCTGAGTACTGCCCTCGTTATAGGTAACCCATTCGTTTACATAGAAGCAGTTGCTTACCGATACGACTGTTGGGCGGCGCGCAATGGTGTAGCTGACGTTCTCGTTAGGATATGCCTCGTCGCCGATGATGGTTCCCGTGAACACACAGCTGGTGACGGTAGCATTGCAGCCATCGCCGGCCCAACCCACGATACTGGCCATATTGCCTGCTCCCGGAGTTTCGATGGTGCCGTCGTAGATGCAATTGCGGATGACCACACCGGCTGCACTGCATCGTGCACAAATGCCGGCATAGCAGGCATCTATCACGGCTGTACCAATGATGTCGACCGATGAATAGCAGTTCTCGATGGTGCCCGCAAAGCACTCGCCCACGATGCCGCCAATCTTATTTGTGGCAGTGGTAATGGAGCCGTCAACCTTCAGGTTCTTCACCGTACCCGACAAGCCGCCGAACAGGCCGAAGCTGGAAGCAGGAGCCGTGGTGTTGTAGGTGATGCAGTGGAACTTACCGTCGAAGGTGCCGGCATACTTGTGGTCGCCGATATCTCCGATTTTAACGAAATCCTCGAACTCAATGTCTGCATTCAGCACGGCATCAAGTTCCGTGTTGCCCTCATTGACTGCCAGGGCAAAGTTCCTCAAATCCTCCGCTGTGGAGATTTGCACGATGCCGTTCTCGAACACCAGATCTTCGGAGCCTTCCGCACGGGAAGCCAGTCCGAAGCCGAGAAGCAACGCGAGAAGTAATGTGACTTTCTTCATAATGTTAATAATTTATGGTTAATAAAATAGTTTTCGCTACAAAATTAGCATAATCTTACCAAAATGGCAAGAAGTTGAGCAAAAAAAATATAAATAACTGAAACAAACACGGGGGAAAGAGGAATTTTATAGTTGACATTCGTCGAGCTAAAGCTTCATATTCGACTTTCGTCGGGCTAAAACTTCATTGTTCATGAAACTCATAACCCATAACCTCCAACCACTTACCTCCACTTCTATGTACTAATTACTAATCTGATTAATGTCCGTCGAAGCACGACAAAGGCATAAACTCTACTCTGACTTCTTACCTCTAAGAAGGTCTTTTTGTAAAAAGTTTTCCCGTCGGAACATCTTCTATGGGCTTTTGTTTGGTGGTACCTTTCACCCCTGACGCGAAAAATGTTTTTAAATTGCGTTTTCTTCTAAAATCGGTAGTTTCAAAAGAGGCGTTTTGAATCACAGGACAAAGAAAGTGTAAGTGCGTCGAGCTACGATGTGTAATTCCTTACAGGAAATTGCTAATGACAGCATGGAGCGATGGGTATCTTATCACGGCTAAATTACAAACTTAACGTGTATCATCGGCAAACATAACGTGTGTCATCGGCAAACATAACGTGTGTCGTAGGCAAACATAACGTGTGTAGCTGTCAAACTTCCCCGTTTCCAGCAGGTTTTATGTCAAGAATTTTTTGTGTTTTTCGTGGGCGTTTTCGTGGGCTTCATCGCGCGGAACTTAGGATTTTTCTCGTCTTGACGTGCCCGTCTTCTCGGCCGATGTGCAGCAGCAAGCCACGCTGCCCTTTGCTTGCGGGACGGCCTGAAAGGTCGTAGATGACCCCCTCTTCCGCCTCCCCAAGGGGAGAAACGATGCCTGTTTCTTCGCCTTCGATGCGCAGCCAGTTCATACGGTTGTCGCTCTGTTTGATGTTGTTGAGCCGGAGTTTATGATTGCCCGATGTCAGCGAGAGGTTGACGGTCTGAGTGACCCATTTGCCACCGGTAGAGGCAAGTCTGGCGGTTGTTTTCTTCTTCCCATCGACAAAGATGTCGATTGTGGTGCCGCTTGTGTTGCAGAGCCGCAGCGAAAGGGTGTAGCGCTTGCTTGAGCCCACATTTATCAGGTATTCCACGTATGGGGTGATGGTTTCGTTCTTCCAGTTCTTGTATTGTTGGAAGCGGGTCAGCTCTATGGCGAAGGGGCTTTCCTCGTCAGTGTTTGGGCGCATCTTGCATTCTCGCATGTCGATGTAGTCCTTTGCCGCTATCATTTGTCCAGGCTTATAGTAACATAGGGTATCGAACGAGGACATGTGCGTATAGACGAGCCCCAAATCGGTGAATTGGAGGTTGTTGTCGCTTCCCCCAAAGATATGGTAGTAAGGGAAGTTGTTCGCGAAGCTGCCTCCGATGCCCATGTACCAGGCATAGCCGGCCACGTTGGGACTTTGCTCCAGCACCCTGACCTTTTCCACCATTTGGTCTGTTTGGCTTTCTTCCGTGGTGACGAAGCCGTCCTTGTCGCCTTCCCATGCACAGAATTCTGTGAGCATGACTTTCTTCCGCCCGTTCCGTTCGAAATAGGCGAGCAGCCGCGGGTCGCGCTCTTCGGAATAGAGGTATTCGTTGACGTACCAGTCTACTGCGCTTGCCCAGTTCATGTAGGTGTGGAGAGCGATGCAATCCATTCGGGGGTCTCGTCCGTCGTTCCTGTTCTGGTATTCCTCGATAAATGCACCCAACCATTCGTCAAGTCCCCAGACCTTCCCGTCGCTGAGCTTTTGGTAACCGAAGTTCATAGCTGGAGAGACGAGCGTCAGTCCATAGTCTTCGGCAATCTTCTCCACCTTCGGCCAATTCTGAGCTGCTACGGACGGGATGATGTTCGAGCCGCCGTCGCCGGAAGTGAAGTTCGGCTCGTTGTAGCCGAGCAGGACTTTGGTGGCAGGGTGAGAGTTGAGATAATTGCGCAGTTTGCTTTCTTCGAAGCGTTGGTTCCAACACATCGGAGCAAAGAGGATATCGTCGTCGGCACCCGTAGAGAGTCCGTCAGGATTGGGTGTCGTAGCCCAGTTGTATGTCCAGCTGATGCCCACTTTCAGCGAATCAGCCCACGCCCGAGTATAGTGGGGATTGTTCTCGCATAGTCCTCGCTTTTCGCTGCGACGTGGTTGAGCGGACAGGGAACAGGTGAAAAGGTAAAAAAGGAAAAAGGTGAAAAGGTATAATGGTTTCATAGCTCGTTTATGCAGATATTGGACTACAAAGTTAGTGACTTTTTGCAAAAAAAGCTCTATAATGCAAAAAATGTGATAAATTAATTGTATTTTTGCACACAGAACATCTCTCAAAAGTTAAATAAACTAATCGCTATTATGAAGATAAAACCTCTCCTGACACTTGCCTGTGCCGTGCTTTTCAGTACGACAATCAACGCTCAGCAGAGCTCTGTGCTCGACAAAGTAAATCTCTACATCGGAACTGCCGACGACTATGGACAAATGACGCCTGGAGCAACGGTTCCTTACAGTCAGATTCAAGTTTGTCCTGACAGCAAGCCTCGCCAACATCCGGGTTACGATTACGAAGTGCCGACGATTTCGGGATTCAGCATCAACCGCCTTTCTGGAGTCGGCGGTAGTGGTTGTGGCGGAAACGTCTCTTTGATGCCCGATCCGACAGGCAACGACGTTCGACTCTTGAAGCATACTGAGCAAGCTTCTCCTGGCTATTATAGCGTCCAGCTGAGCAACGGCGTATGGTTCACAGCAACTGCAGACCGCAGAATGGCAGTCGAGCGTTTCTCCTTCCCAGACCCCTCGAAGGCCGTTCTGCTGCTCAATCCGCGTTCTGCATTCGACAAAATCTTCGACGCCTACTTCGACCAGAAGTCTCCCACAATGGGACAAGGCTTCGCGGAATGTGCCAACACTTGCGGAAGAGGACATTATCTCCTGCATTATCGCCTTTATACAAGCACACCATTCGTGCTCGACACGATTGCCGACGGACGCAAACGCCTCACTTTCCCCGAGCTCTCTGCCAAGTATGTAGAGGTTCGAATAGTGGCTTCGACTGGTCTTGCTGAAGAGTTAGACAAGATGAACGAGCAAGCAGTATGGCGGACAGACTTCCAGACAATGATGGATAGAGCTAAGCGTCAATGGCAACGCCTGCTCTCGACAGTCGAAATCGAAGGCGGCACAGAAGACCAGCAGACTATCTTCTATACATCTTTATATAGGACTTTCCATAGTCCGTTCCAAGTGACAGACCGCATAATGACGCAGTATCTCGGAACAGACAACAAAGTGCATGAGGCAAAGGGCTACGATTACTACAGTTCTTGGTCGCTTTGGGACACTTATCGCACCAAGTTCCCGCTCATTACGTTGCTCGACGAAGGGCACTCTTCCGCCATTATGCAATCGCTCTCACAACTCTATCTGACAGGCAAGAAGGACTGGAGCACCAATTATGAATGTGTGCCGACGGTTCGAACGGAACACGCCATCGCAACCCTTCTCGACGCATACAGGCAGGGCATCAACATTCCTTCGCTTCTTGACGCTTATCCCGGCATGGTGGCAGAGGTGAAGCGCCTCAGCCTAAAGAGCCCAGACCAATGCCTCGAAGCAAGTGGCGACTTCTGGTCTCTTGGGCAATTGGCTGAAGAACTCGGCATGAAGGAAGATGCTGCGCTTTGGACAAAACGAGGTTTGGAAATCTTTGATAGCATCTGGCCAAAGGAGTTCAAGGACATCGATGAGACTTATACTAAGATGAAAGGAAACGGCCTCTATCAGGGCACTCGCTGGCAATATCGCTGGGGAGCGCCGATGTATCTGCCACGGATGATTGAACTCGTCGGCAAGAAGGAACTCGGAGAGCAACTTCATACTTTCTTCAAAGAAGAACTCTACAACCAGGGCAACGAACCCGACATCCACGTTCCCTTCCTTTTTGGTCGTCTCGGAATGCCTCAGAAGACAGCAGGAATCGTCAGAACGCTTGCTACTGAAAGCATCACTCATCGCTATGGTGGCAACGATGCCTATCCGACTCCCTTCATCGGATGCGCCTTTGTGAACCAGTCTCGCGGCTATTGCTTCGAGATGGACGAAGACGATGGCGCCATGAGTGCCTGGTATGTCTTTGCCAGCATCGGCATGTATCCGTTGGTAGTCGGCGAAGCCGTCTATGAACTCTTCCCGCCACTCTTCGACAAAGTGACGCTTCATCTCGGAGCAGACGGGCAAACGAAAGTTGTTATTCGAAACCAAGGCCGCACCTCCGAGAAGCAACTCGTCAAGAAAGTCACCTGGAACGGCAAGACGCTCTCCAACTTCCAGATTCCCGTCAAGGAACTCAAGAAAGGCGGCGAACTGGTGTTCCACTTTTAATTTGAATGCTTTATGAAAACGAAGTCTCTTATTCTCTTATTATCCATTTCTCTTATTTCCTTCTGTTCTTGCGGACCGCAAAAGAACGAGACTCAAGGCTCTGACCAGACTGAGCAGACCGATGACGGCATTCATCGGATGTCCGACTATGCCTATACAGACTCATTGATGCAAGGCAGCCATAAAGTGGTTTATACCATTACCCGTCAGCCTGACGAAGAACTGCCGACTGTCATCGACGAAGACGGCATCAAATACAAGGATAATCGTTTCAACTTGCATATTGTAAAGGATGGGAAGAAGCTCTTTGAACGCAGTTTCACCAAAGCCGATTTCAATTCAAAACTTCCAGATGAGTTCCAGAAGTACGGCATCATGGACGGTTTGCGATTCCACCATGCAGAGGAAGGCAAGCTCTACTTTAACGCCTGTGTCAGTTTCCCTGAGAGCGATATGATTTGCCCGTTCCTTCTCACCATCGGTCCTGACGGCAGTTACACTATCGCCCCTGACACGACTTTCGGTGAAGAAGACGACGAAGAGTTCCCAAGCGTTTAAGCCTATGAAAAAGATTCTCACCTTTCTGTTGGCCACTTTGGGACTGACTTCCGCTTGCGGTCAACAAAACTACGAAAATGCAGAGGTAAATGAATTTGCCGAGTTGATTAACGAGCCAAGCACGGTCATTCTGGATGTCCGTACTGCCGAGGAGTTCAATGAGGGACATATCGAAGGCGCCATCAATATCGACCAGAGTCAAAGCGATTTCCTCGAGAAAGCAAAGGCTGCTCTGCCAGAAGACAAGACGATTGCCCTTTATTGCAGAAGTGGACGTCGCTCTGCCAATGCTGCCCAGAGGTTAGTCTCAGCAGGTTATAGGTGCGTAAACCTCAAGGGAGGCATCCTTGCATGGAATGAAGCAAAGAAGCCTGTAACAACACAAGCCTACGAGGTGGATGTCTTCAAGACGAAGAGCGGAAAGACACTCAAGTTTCATGCCCTCATGCATTCCTGTATCCGCTTGCAATACAATGGGAAGGAGATAGAAATAGACCCTGTGTCCAAGCTTGGAAACAGGACTGTCGATTACTCTGCAATGCCCAAGGCCGACTACATCTTCGTTACACACGAACATGGCGACCACTACGACGAAGCTACTCTCAAATTGCTCTCAACAGAGAAGACGCAACTCATCATGAATAAGCGCTGTGCTGATATGTTTGGCTCAGGTAAAGTAATGGCAAATGGCGACAAGATGCGGCTTGCAGAAGATATCGAGGTCGAGGCTGTTCCTGCTTACAACACCACCGAAGGTCATCTGCAGTTCCATCCAAAAGGAAGGGACAACGGCTACATCCTCACCATCGACGGCTTCCGTGTTTACATTGCAGGCGACACTGAAGACATCCCCGAAATGGCTTCCATCAAGGATATCGATGTTGCTTTCCTGCCTTGCAACCAACCATATACGATGACAGTCGAACAATTGGTAAAGGCTGCCAAGACCCTCAAGCCCCAAGTCCTTTTCCCTTATCATTATGGGCAGACAGATGTGAGCGGCGTTCCTTCCAGGCTTGAAGCCGACGGCATAGACGTCCGAATCAGACACTACGAATAGTCCTTAATAAGAAGAAGCCGTCCTTCATGGGCGGCTTCT
>JAFYYO010000123.1 GCA_017557475.1 Bacteroidaceae bacterium | reverse complement strand
TGCTGTAGTAGTTGCTGCTGGTGGTGAAGGTGCAGGCGCTGCTGCTGAGGAAAAGACCGACTTCGACGTTGTCCTCAAGAGTGCAGGTGCTGCTAAGCTGCAGGTTGTTAAGGCTGTCAAGGAAGCTTGCGGTCTCGGCCTGAAGGAAGCAAAGGAAATGGTTGACGGCGCTCCCAGCGTGCTGAAGGAAGGCATGCCTAAGGCTGACGCAGAGGCTCTCAAGAAGACCCTCGAGGAAGCTGGCGCTGAGGTAGAACTGAAGTAATACTTCCCCTTTTAAAAGGGACATAGGTGAAGAATTCTCTGGTAGAGAGTTCTTTGCCTTTTTGTGTCTATAAACTTTTTGAATATCTGCAAGGGTAGCATGAAATGAAGCATCGGCAAACGTAACGTGCCTAGTTGGCAAACTAGGCGTGTCTAATTGGCAAACTAGACGTGCCTAATTGACAAACTAGACGTGGCGTGTTTCAGGCAGTCCTACAGATAATCATATAATCTTTCACGAGAACACCAACACAAGGTTTAGATGGCTAATAAAAAGAATCAGAGAGTAAATTTCGCTTCCGTTAAGAGTCCGCTGGCTTATCCCGACTTCCTGGAAGTGCAGCTGAAGTCGTTCAAGGACTTCCTCCAACTCGATACTCCCCCAGAACTGAGGAAGTACGATGGTTTGTACAAGGTCTTCTCTGAGAACTTCCCGATTAATGACACACGTAACAACTTTAATCTGGAGTTTCTCGATTACTTCATCGACCCTCCCCGCTATACCATCGAGGAGTGTCTGGAGCGCGACCTCACCTACAGTGTGCCTTTGAAGGCAAAGCTGAAGTTGAGTTGTGACGATCCTGATCATGAAGACTTCGACACAGTAGTTCAGGATGTATTCCTGGGCTTCATCCCCTACATGACCGACAACGGTACCTTCATCATTAATGGTGCTGAGCGCGTCGTGGTTTCACAGTTGCACCGTTCCCCCGGTGTCTTCTTCGGTAGCAGTGTGCATGCTAATGGCTCTCTGCTCTACTCTGCCCGTATCATTCCATTCAAGGGTAGTTGGATTGAGTTCGCCACAGACATTAATAATGTTATGTACGCGTACATTGACCGTAAGAAGAAGTTGCCCGTCACAACCTTGCTTCGTGCCATTGGATTCGAGAACGATAAGGACATCCTGCAAATCTTCAACCTGGCAGAAGAAGTTCAGGCAACTCGTGAAAACCTGAAGAAACATCTTGGCCAGAAGCTCGCTGCCCGCGTGCTCAAGAGTTGGATAGAGGACTTCGTCGACGAGGATACAGGTGAAGTGGTATCCATCGAGCGTAACGAAATTATCCTGGAGCGTGAGAGCGTGCTTGACGAAGAAGCAATCGAGCAGATTATGTCGAGCAACGTGCCTTCCATCCTCGTCCATAAGGAAGACGCACAGTCTTCCGACTACAGCATCATCTTCAATACTTTCCAGAAGGATGCTACCAATAGCGAGAAGGAAGCCATCAGCTACATCTATCGTCAGCTGCGTAATGCAGACCCCGTGGATGATGCCAGCGCCAAGGAAGTCATCCTCAACCTCTTCTTCAGCGAGAAGCGTTACGACTTGGGAGAAGTAGGTCGCTACCGTATCAACCACAAGCTTGGATTGGATACAGACCCAAGTGTGCGTGTGCTGACTAAGGAGGACATCATCGAGATTATCAAGTACCTAATAGAGCTTGTTAATTCCAAGGCTAGCGTCGATGATATCGACCACTTGAGCAACCGTCGCGTTCGTACCGTCGGCGAGCAGTTGGCCAATCAGTTTGCCATCGGCTTGGCTCGTATGATTCGTACCATCCGCGAACGTATGAATGTCCGCGACAACGAGGTGTTCACACCTACCGACCTGCTGACAAGCAAGAGCCTTGGTGGTGTCATCAACAGTTTCTTCGGAACCAATGCTCTTAGCCAGTTCATGGACCAGACCAATCCTTTGGCCGAAGTAACACACAAGCGTCGTCTCTCAGCCCTTGGTCCTGGCGGTCTTTCTCGTGAGCGTGCCGGTTTCGAGGTTCGTGACGTACACTACACTCACTACGGACGTCTCTGTCCTATCGAGTCTCCTGAAGGTCCCAACATCGGTCTGATATCATCTCTTTGCGTTTATGCAAAGATAAACGACCTGGGCTTCATCGAGACACCTTATCGTAAGGTGGAGAACGCAAAGGTTGACCTCTCACCAGAGGGCGTACGCTACATGACTGCCGAAGAAGAGAAGGGTCTCATCATCGGACAGGGTAATGCGCCCCTCAATGACGACGGTACCTTTATCCGTACTAAGGTTAAGTGCCGTCAGGACGACGACTATCCAGTTGTTCCTCCATCGGAGGTCAACCTCATGGACGTCGCTCCTCAGCAGATTGCATCAATCGCTGCAGCACTCATTCCTTTCCTGGAGCACGACGATGCTCACCGTGCATTGATGGGCTCGAACATGATGCGTCAGGCAGTGCCTTTGATGCGTACCGAGGCTCCTATCGTAGGTACAGGTATCGAGCGCCAGGTCTGCGTGGACTCTCGCACAATGATTACAGCAGAAGGAGATGGCGTAGTCGAATATGTTGACGCTACCACCATCCGTATCCTTTACGACCGTACAGAGGACGAGGAATTCGTAAGCTTCGAGCCTGCTCTGAAGGAATATCGCATTCCCAAGTTCCGTCGTACAAACCAGAACATGACCATCGACCTTCGTCCTATCTGCAATAAGGGCGATAAGGTTGTGAAGGGTCAGATTCTGACAGAGGGCTACTCTACAGAAGACGGTGAATTGGCACTTGGTAAGAACCTTCTCGTGGCTTACATGCCTTGGAAGGGTTACAACTACGAGGATGCTATCGTGCTCAACGAACGTGTTGTTCGCGAGGATATCCTCACGAGTGTTCATGTCGAGGAGTTTGCTCTTGAGGTACGTGAAACGAAGCGCGGTATGGAGGAGCTCACAGCCGACATCCCCAACGTCAGCGAAGAGGCAACCAAGGACCTCGACGAGAACGGTATTATTCGTATTGGTGCTCGTGTGGCTCCTGGTGACATCATGATTGGTAAGATTACGCCTAAGGGCGAGAGCGATCCCAGTCCTGAAGAGAAACTGCTTCGTGCCATCTTTGGTGATAAGGCTGGCGATGTGAAGGACGCTTCTCTCAAGGCAAGTCCCTCTCTTAATGGCGTAGTTATCGACAAGAAGCTCTTCACGAAGGCTTCTAAGACCGGTAAGGTGAAGCTTCAGGACAAACCTCGTCTTGCTGCTATCGACGAAGAGTTCAACAGTAAGGTTGAAGACCTGAAGGCTATCCTCATCGATAAACTTCTGGAACTCACCAAGAGCAAGAAGAGTCAGGGTATTGTAGACAATGTGGGTGTTGTACTTGTTCCCAAGGGCGGCGCTATCACTGCAAACCTGCTTAACAATATCGACTACACCACAGTTCAACTCATAGGTTGGACCAACGATGCTCACATCAATGAACTCATCGGCAAACTCATCATTAACTACCTCAAAAAGTACAAGCTGCTTGAGACAGAGATGAAGCGTAAGAAGTTTGCCATCAGTCTTGGTGATGAGCTGCCCAACGGCATCATCCAGCTGGCAAAGGTTTACATTGCCAAGAAGCGTAAGATTGGTGTCGGCGATAAGATGGCAGGTCGTCATGGTAACAAGGGTATTGTCAGCAAGGTGGTTCGTCAGGAAGACATGCCATTCTTGGCCGACGGTACGCCTGTCGATGTTGTGCTCAACCCGCTTGGTGTGCCTTCTCGTATGAACATCGGTCAGATCTTCGAGACCGTGCTCGGCGCAGCAGGCCAGAAGCTTGGTGTGAAGTTCGCAACGCCTATCTTCGATGGTGCTTCTCTCGATGACCTCTGCGAATGGACAGACAAGGCAGGTCTGCCTCGTTATTGCTCAACGCAGCTTTACGACGGTGCAACAGGTGAACCATTCGATCAGCTTGCAACCGTGGGTGTTTCCTACATGCTGAAGCTCGGTCACATGGTTGAAGATAAGATGCACGCTCGTAGCATTGGCCCGTACTCACTCATCACTCAGCAGCCTCTCGGTGGTAAAGCACAGTTTGGTGGTCAGCGTTTCGGTGAGATGGAGGTTTGGGCTATCGAGGCTTTCGGTGCTTCACATGTATTGCAGGAGATCCTCACCATCAAGAGTGATGACGTCGTAGGTCGCAGTAAGGCTTACGAAGCCATCGTCAAGGGTGACCACATGCCCACGCCGGGCATTCCCGAATCTCTCAACGTGCTGCTCCATGAGTTGCGCGGTCTGGGATTGCGTGTAAGTTTGGAATAATGAATTGCTTTTCAAGAAAGGATAAACATGGCTTTTAAGAAAGAAAATAAGGTAAAGACGAACTTTACCAAGATAACAATCGGTCTGGCTTCTCCAGAGGAGATCCTTGCGAACTCTTATGGCGAGGTGCTTAAGCCCGAAACCATTAACTACCGAACCTACAAGCCCGAGCGTGACGGTCTCTTTTGCGAACGCATCTTCGGTCCTACCAAGGACTACGAGTGCCATTGCGGCAAGTACAAGCGCATTCGCTACAAGGGTAACGTATGCGACCGTTGCGGCGTGGAGATTACTGAGAAAAAGGTGCGCCGTGAACGTAGCGGTCACATCCAGCTCGTCGTGCCTGTGGCTCACATCTGGTACTTCCGTTCTTTGCCAAACAAGATAGGTTATCTGCTTGGCATTCCCACCAAGAAACTTGATGCAGTCATCTACTACGAGCGTTACATCGTGATTCAGCCTGGTGTGATGGCAAAGAACAAGGACATACCTGTTCAGAAGTTCGACCTCCTTTCCGAGGATGAGTACGAAGCTGTCATGGATCGTCTGCCTCAGGGCAACGAGTTCTTGGAGAATAACGACCCCAACAAGTTCATCGCCAAGATGGGTGCAGAGGCAATCTATGACTTGCTTTGCGAGCTTGACCTCGATTCCCTCTCTAACCAGTTGCGTGATGAGGCCAACAAGGAGAACGCTCAGCAGCACAAGAACGACGTCTTGAAGCGTCTTCAAGTTGTTGAGAGCTTCCGTTTGAGTTCTAAGGTGAACAGGCCTGAATGGATGATAATGCGCACCTTGCCAGTCATTCCGCCAGAGCTTCGTCCCTTGGTTCCTCTGGATGGTGGACGTTTTGCTACGAGCGACCTCAACGACCTCTATCGTCGTGTCATCATTCGTAACAACCGCCTGAAGAGACTCATCGAGATTAAGGCTCCCGAAGTCATTCTTCGTAATGAGAAGCGCATGTTGCAGGAAGCCGTTGACAGCCTCTTCGACAACAGCCGCAAGAGCAGTGCTGTTAAGACCGAAAGCAACCGTCCTCTCAAGTCTTTGAGTGACTCGCTGAAGGGTAAGCAAGGTCGCTTCCGTCAGAACCTGTTGGGTAAGCGTGTCGACTATTCAGCTCGTTCCGTCATCGTTGTCGGTCCAGAGTTGAAGATGGGCGAGTGCGGTATTCCCAAACTGATGGCAGCAGAGCTCTACAAGCCCTTCATCATCCGCAAGCTCATCGAGCGCGGCATCGTGAAGACTGTTAAGAGTGCCAAGAAGATTGTCGACCGCAAGGATCCTATCATCTGGGATATCCTCGAGTTCGTCATGAAGGGACACCCCGTTCTGCTGAACCGTGCCCCGACACTGCACCGTCTCGGTATCCAGGCCTTCCAGCCTAAGATGATCGAGGGCAAGGCAATCCAGTTGCATCCACTCGCTTGTACGGCGTTCAATGCCGACTTCGACGGTGACCAGATGGCTGTACATCTGCCTTTGAGCAACGAGGCAATCCTCGAGGCTCAGATTCTGATGCTTCAGTCTCATAACATCCTGAATCCTGCCAACGGCACACCTATCACCGTTCCTTCGCAGGACATGGTGCTCGGTTTGTATTACATCACCAAGCTTCGTCCAGGAGCAAAGGGCGCAGGTCTGAAGTTCTATGGTCCCGAAGAGGCAATCATCGCTTACAACGAGAAGCGTGTCGATGTGCATGCTCCTGTGTTTGTGATGGTTAACGACAAGCTCGAGGATGGAACTCTCGGCAAGCGTATGGTAGAGACCTCTGTAGGTCGTGTCATTGCCAACGAGATTATTCCTGAGGAGGTAGGTTTCTTCAACGATGTCATCTCCAAGAAGACGCTTCGCGGCATCATCACAGACGTTATCAAGACTGTCGGTGTGGCTCGTGCTTGCGAGTTCCTCGATGGTATCAAGAACCTCGGTTATCGTCTTGCATACGAAGGTGGTCTGTCCTTCAACCTCGGTGATATCATCATTCCTGAGGAGAAGGAAGAGCTCATCCGCAGGGGTAACGAGGAAGTTGAGCGCATCAGTGGTGAGTACGGCATGGGCTTCATTACCGATAAGGAACGCCACAATCAGGTCATCGATATCTGGACTCACGTCAACAACGACCTCTCGAAGGCTCTGTTGAAGACGATGAAGGAAGCCGACCAAGGCTTCAATGCTGTGTACATGATGCTTGATTCAGGTGCTCGTGGTAGTGCAGGTCAGATCAGCCAGCTCTCTGGTATGCGTGGCTTGATGGCCAAGCCTCAGAAGGCAGGTGCAGAGCCCGACACCATTGAGAACCCCATCCTTTCTAACTTTAAGGAAGGCATGAGCGTGCTCGAGTACTTCATCTCTACTCACGGTGCACGTAAGGGTTTGGCCGATACCGCTTTGAAGACTGCCGACGCAGGTTACCTGACTCGTCGTCTTGTTGACGTCAGCCATGATGTCATCATCAACGAGGAGGACTGCGGCACTCTGCGTGGTCTCGTTTGCTCAGCTTTGAAGAATGGTGATGAAGTCATCAGCAGCCTCTACGACCGCATCCTCGGTCGTGTCTCTGTGCATGATATCATCCATCCGCTCACAGGCAAGCTCATCTGCGCTTCCGGCGAGGAGATTACCGAAGCTAAGGCACAGGAGATTGAGGATAGTCCTATCGAATCTGTCGAGATACGTTCCGTGCTCACTTGCGAAAGCAAGAAGGGCGTCTGCATGAAGTGCTATGGCCGCAATCTGGCTACCAGTCGCATGGTACAGAAGGGCGAGGCTGTCGGCGTCATTGCAGCACAGTCCATCGGTGAGCCTGGTACACAGTTGACGCTGCGAACCTTCCACGCAGGTGGTGTGGCAGGTAATGCAGCCGCCAATGCCCGCATCAAGGCTAAGTACGACGCTCGCCTCGAGTTCGAGGAACTGCGTACTGTAGATATCGTGGATGAGGTTGGCACACCTGCCAAGATGGTTGTAGGTCGTTTGACGGAGGTTCGTTTCATCGACCCAACCACAGGCATCGTCCTCCTCAACGCAAACGTTCCTTATGGTAGCACGCTCTACAAGGGCGATGGCGATACCGTCAAGAAGGACGAGATCGTTGCCAAGTGGGATCCCTTCAACGCAGTTGTTGTGACGGAAATGCCTGGTAAGGTGAAGTTCGAGGATGTTATCGAAGGTGTCAACTACAAGGTTGAGACCGACGAACAGACAGGTCTTCAGGAACTTATCGTCATCGAGTCGCACGACAGAATGCGTGTGCCTACCGTTCATATCCTTGATGAGAACGGCGACATCCTGCGTCACTACAACCTGCCCATTGGTGGTCACATTGCCATCGAAGACGGTCAGGAAGTGAAGGCAGGTGATGTGCTCGTCAAGATACCTCGTGTCATCGGTGGTGGTGGTGATATTACCGGTGGTCTGCCTCGCGTGACAGAGCTCTTCGAGGCTCGTAATCCGAGCAACCCCGCAACTGTTGCCGAAATCGATGGTGAGGTAACGATGGGTAAGCTGAAGCGCGGTAATCGCGAGGTCATCATCACTCCTCGTCTGGGTGGTGAAGAGGCTATCAAGAAGTACCTCATTCCTGCTAACCGTCAGATCCTGGTTCAGGAGAACGACTACGTTCGTGCCGGCACACCGCTTTCTGATGGTGCCATCACGCCAGCCGACATCCTGGCCATCAAGGGTCCCACAGCTGTGCAGGAGTACATCGTGAATGAGATTCAGGACGTATATCGTCTGCAGGGTGTGAAGATCAATGATAAGCACTTCGAGGTCATCGTTCGTCAGATGATGCGCAAGGTGCAGATCGACGATGCAGGCGATACTCGCTTCCTCTCTCAGCAGGTTGTCGATAAGCTCGAGTTCAACGAGGAGAACGACAACATCTGGGGTAAGAAGGTAGTCGTCGATAGTGGCGACTCCGAGAATATGCAGAACGGACAGATTGTGACTGCTCGTCGCCTGCGCGATGAGAACTCCTATCTGAAGCGTCAGGACAAGAAGATTGTCCAGGTTCGCGATGCCCGTCCTGCTACGTCCAAGCAGATTCTGCAGGGTATCACTCGTGCAGCCTTGCAGACAAGCAGCTTCATCTCGGCTGCCTCCTTCCAGGAGACGACCAAGGTGCTCAACGAAGCTGCCATCAACGGCAAGACCGACTATCTGGAAGGCATGAAGGAGAACGTGATTTGCGGTCACCTCATTCCTGCTGGAACCGGCCTTCGCGAGTTTGACAAGATTGTCGTAACCAACCGCGAGGACTATGATCGCACTCTTGCCAACCGCAAGACTCTGCTCGATTACTCAGATGGAATCTATTAAGATTCTCTCTCCACTTCCCCTTTAGGGGAGTATCATTAGGAACCGTAAGGCATCAGCCTTGCGGTTCTTTTTTTGCTTCTTGTCGAACGGCTCGTGGCATGTCTCCAAACTAACCGTGCCTAGTTGGTAAACTAGACGTGTTTAATTGCCAAACTAGGCGTGCCTAATCGCCAATCCTCACACGTCAGTACTCCAATCCTCGCGTGGAGATACTCGAGTACCTCCACGTAGGTACTGGAGTACTCCCTAGGCGTGACTAAAGGAGTACTGAGTTAAATCTGCCCTCATTTCCTTATCTACGTGGTGGAAAGCAGAGGCTTCTTGGCCCAATAACCCTTAATCTTTAGATGACGAAGGCAGTTGCTGACACTTTTATCTGCTTCCTGCTTCCTTTGTTAGCTTAAACATAATACGTTTCTTTGCTATTTTTTCGAGGAAAAGCGATGAATGTCAACTATTTTTCT
Source organism: Bacteroidaceae bacterium (assembly GCA_017557475.1). The sequence goes on along the minus strand of JAFYYO010000123.1, from coordinate 1,347 downwards.
TACCTTTGCAGAGTCAATTAGTTTCATGACTGTTATGGTAAAAAAGGTTGTTTGTTCTCTCTTGCTCGTTCTTTTTGTGCTTGCCTCTTGCCAGGAGAAGAAGCCGGAAAAGGAGGCGTTGGTGTATAAGACGATGAAGGTGGAACGCTCCAGTCAAGCGGTGAAGACGTTCTATAGCGCCACGATGAAGGGCAGGGAGATTGTGGAAATTCGGCCACAAGTAAGTGGTCTCATCACGAAGATACTGACTGCTGAAGGGCAGAAGGTACACAAGGGGCAGACGCTTTTCGTGATTGACCAGGTGCCATATCAGGCTGCGTTAAATACTGCAGAAGCGGCTTTGAAGTCTGCAAAAGCGGCTGAGGCAACGGCTCAACTCAATTATGACAGCAAGAAGCAACTGCTTGACCAACAAGTTATTGGCGACTTCGAGCTGAAGACGGCTCAGCAAGCTCTGCTCTCAGCTCAGGCTCAGGTGGCTCAGGCACAGGCTCAAGTGGCGAATGCACGCAACAGTCTCAGCTACACAGTTGTGAAGAGTCCCCTGAGTGGTGTTGCTGGTATGATTCCATATCATGTAGGTGCTTTGGTGAGCAGCAGTATTAGTGAGCCCTTGATATCTGTTTGCGACGATAGCGAGATGTGGGTTTACTTCAGCTTAAGCGAGCGAGAAGTGACCGACCTTGCTTTGCAGTATGGCAGTTTGGAACGCTTCATGCAGGGAATGCCTGATGTGTCGCTCCTCCTGAGCAACGGCAAGGAATACGGACAGAAGGGTAGGGTAGATGCAGTAAGCGGCATCGTGGATGCAAGCACAGGAGCCGTTTCGCTGAGAGCCGTCTTCCCAAACAGAGATCATCTGCTGCGCAATGGCGGCACAGGAACGGTTGTCGTCTCAACTGTAAGAGAAGGTGTTTTCGTGATTCCGCAGACGGCGACCTTCGAGTTGCAGAACAAAGTGTTTGTCTATCGCGTCGTCGAAGGTAAGACGCAACAGACTGAAATCGAGGTCGCTCCGCTCGACGATGGCAAGAACTACATCGTGGAAAGCGGCTTGAAGGAAGGCGATGTCATCATTGCCGAAGGAGCAGGTTTGTTAAAGGACGGCATAGAAGTTAAGTTATGACTCCCAAGACCTTCATTGACCGTCCCATCCTTTCGGGCGTTATCTCAGTCTTCATCGTGGTGCTAGGATTGATAGGCCTCTTGCATCTGCCTATCGAGCAGTTCCCAGAGATTGCTCCACCAACGGTAAGCGTGCGAGCCAACTATACTGGTGCCAATGCCGAAACGGTGCAGAAGAGCGTCATCATTCCTCTTGAAGAGAGCTTGAATGGCGTGGAGAAC
>JAFYYO010000122.1 GCA_017557475.1 Bacteroidaceae bacterium | reverse complement strand
GTTCTCGATGATGGGCTTCTTCCCTGTTACGCCAGGCACTACAACCTACGCCATCGGCAGCCCGTTCTTCGAGAAAGCGACACTCAATCTGCCTAACGGCAAGACGTTCACAGTAAGGGCAAAAGGCCTTTCGCAGGAGAACAAATTCATCCAGAAAGCACGCCTCAACGGCAAGGAACTCAACAAACCTTGGTTCACTCACGAGCAACTCATGGAAGGCGGAACACTCGAGTTCACGATGAGTCCGAAGCCTAATAAGGAGTGGGGTTCAGCTCCAGAAGCAGCTCCTCTGACCGACCTCAACAATTAAGGGAGAAAACATCACGTGCGTCGTTGGCGAACATCACGTGCGTCATCGGCAAACATCACGTGCGTCGTTGGCAAACATCACGTGTGTCATCGGCAAACATCACGTGCGTCGTTGGCAAACATAACACGTTATGATTGTAAACTAGGCGTGGCTAGTTGAGAGACCTCACTGCGGAGGCTTTTATTTCAAAGCAACCTCTAGCACCACCACACCAGCTAGCACCACAAATATCACCAGTATTAAAAGCATCAAAGTCAGCAGGATAGCCAGGATGTTGAGCAGGGTACTTTTCATCCAACTAATGCCTAAAAGCTGCTTATACATTATCACAACATACACGAAGGCTACAATTTGATGGATGTCTGGCACGATTTTATCCATCCCATTTATCAGACAAACGGGTAGAAGAATGATGGAAATCATCATTTTCAGGCAGGAATGGAACATCTGGGTGTAGAACTGCTCAGTCCGGTTCAAAGGAAGCATCGCTCCATCAGGGCGCTGAATCTTTGTGCGGAAAAGCATATGATAAGGGAAGACGGACAGAAGCGCATAGAAAAGTGTTCCGTATAATTTATTGGAATGAAGTGCATTAAAAGCTTTCATAAAGAACTCTATGGATGCATACTCCATAGTTTCTTCTTCCATGGCCAAGTCCAAGTCTGCCATTTCGTCGAAGATAGATGAGCTGACACCCAAGACGTAGGAAACGATGGCATACGTCGTAATGACATATACAAACATCTGCAGGGGATTGTAATACCTGGCACGTTTGCCCTCCAGATAGTTTCGGACCATGATACCAGGTCGGACAAAGAGGTCGCGACAAGTGTTCACAACCTTACTGTCACCACCTACAAATGGGGCTATGAAGTTTTTGAACAACTCGACAAACTGCAAGCGTTTGGTCCTGGCCTTCTGTCCGCAATGAGGACAAAACTGCCCCTTGAATGTGTTGCCGCAGTTAAGACACTTGGTTCTCTTTTCTTCTATTTTCATATCACTCTGTTTTATTGCATTCCAACCACACCTCTATAGCGTCTTCCTTCACACGAAACTTCACCTCTTCACCTGCGAACTCCATTGCATAGATGCGCTCTGCATCATCGTGATAATGGGGACGAGGGTCGGAAAGAAGCACCTCTCGAAGCGCCTCGATGTGCTCCTCATCGAAAGCAGACAAGAGCTCTGCGGAAAGATGGACAGTTGTGATTTGGCTCTCAGCAGTCCTCTCCGCAAATCCACCTTTGGCATCAGGATGACTGTCGGTAAAAGGAAGATAAGGTTTGATGTCGAAGATGGGCGTTCCATCCATTAGATCTGCACCTTCGACCTCTATTACAGGGCCTTCCGAAGTGTGCAGGTCAATGCCAACGATGCGCACTGAAGAGAGGCCTATATTGTTAGGACGGAACGGACTTCGCGTAGCAAAGACTCCCATTCGCTTGTTGCCACCAAGCCGAGGAGGACGCACTGTTGGTTGCCACTTCGCATCCTCTCGTCTTGCTTCACTGAAGTCCCAAAGCAACCAGATGTGGCTGAAGCCCTCCAATCCTCGCAAAGCCTCTGGGTCACGATACTCCTTCTCGAAGACAATCCTGCCCTTCAAGCCCTTGACAAGCCCGCTCTGACGAGGCACTCCAAACTTTGTGGGGAAGTCCGTCTCAATATGTGCGATAGGTTTTATTTCCATTTCCTAAACTCCTTATAATAAAGCAATCCCGCTGTCGTCAAGCCAAATGGGAACGCCATCCAAATGCCTACGAGTCCCCAACCACAGACAAAGCCGAAGATGTACCCAAGTGGCAATGAGATGAGGATGTATGCGACGAAGGCTATCCACACCATCGCTTTCACGCGAGCTATGCCTCGAAGGGCGTTGGCATACGTACTTTGCAAGGCATCGCCAACTTGGAAAAGCAAGAAAGGAATGGCTATTGCAGCCACAAGCCGGGCGACTTCGCTGCTATTGGTGAAGAGCAAGCCCACTTTATCGCGCAACAAGAACAGAGGAATCCCTTCGATGAGGGCTATGAGCCAGCATAAGTGAAGGCCTGCAGCAGCCACTTTTCGCGTCTCCTCCATCTCGCCTGCACCTCGATAAAAGCTGACCTGAACCGCTACCGCTGCCGACATGCCATAGTAAAGCATGAAGAAGAGTTGGCTGACGGTCAGCATGATTTGATGTGCAGCCAAAGCTGTCGCTCCAAGCCACCCGACATAGATGGCACTGAAACTGAACGAGGCTGCTTCCATGCCCAGTTGCAACGCCACAGGCCACCCTATTCGATGCAACTCCCTTTGGTCAGAGACGCTTATCTTTCCATTAGGGAAATCCTCTCGATACTGACCATAGCGCCTCGTTAGATGGAACACACCTGCCATCATCACCAACTGCATGATACGGCTGAACAGCGTAGCTATGCCCGCACCCAGCAATCCCAACTCAGGCAAGCCACAATGCCCAAAGATGAGGAGCCAGTTTCCAATGATATTGAGGACATTACTGGTGAGGATTATCCACATCGGCATCGAGGTATCTTGTATCCCATCGCTGAACTGCTTATAGGCATTGAATGTCATCAAGGGCAGCATGCTCAAGAGCAACATCAGCAGATAAGGGCGAATCAAAGGCAGGAGTTCCTGCGGCAAACCAAGCAAGGGAAGGCTAATGAGGAGCATACCTGCAAGCAACATCATCAGCAGTCCGACTCCAGAACATGCAAAGAGTCCGTTCTTCAGTTTGCCTGCAATGCTATGCACTCTACCCTCTCCAAGCAAAGCTCCCACGATAGGCGTCAAGCCATAGGAGAATCCCATACCTCCTATGACGAGCAAAGCAAGGACATTATTCACGAAACCTGCTGCAGCAAGCTCATTCGTGCCGTAATGCCCTACCATAAGCGTATCGGCGAGCCCCATCACGATGGTGCTCATTTGGCCCATCATGATTGGCACGCCGATGCGCAACAGGTCTGTATAATGTGTTGTCTTTATGCGAACCACTTCACATAGCAGAAGTCCTGACGATGAGGAAGATTAGCATTCTTGGGATATAAACGGTAGCAAACTTTGAAGCTGCCAGCGTCATCCATACTGTTAGTGGCTGTGAAGGTGTATTTGTTACCTTCGCGACTCTTCAAGGTGAAAGGATATACATTGTAGATATGATCCTCTCCATCCTTGTCCGTAAAGATAGTCACAAGTTCCACACCGATGGCATCATCCAAGCCTGCCTCATCAACGACAACCTCAATGTTGTATTTCTTGCCAGCCTCTAGGCCCGTATTGATAATATCTTCACTCTTATTGATGCTTACCACATTGATGGAATCCCAACGCTCTGCGACAGCTTCCTTCCAGAGGGCAATCTCCTTGGCAAGCTGATAGTCGTTGGCCTGCAGCTTTTGTGAGCGGTCACGAAGCTTGTTGTAGAACCTATCGTAGTAGTCATCGAGCTGACGCTTCATCGTGTAGTGAGGCGCAATCTGTGCGATGGAGTTCTTGATGACCTTAACCCAACCCTTTGAAAGTCCGTTCTTATCCTTATTATAATATAAAGGAAGAATCTCGTTCTCCAAGAGAGAGTAGATGGTTGCAGCATCGAGACGATCCTGATACTCCTGGTTCTCATAGGTACGCTTTTCAGTGAGTGCCCAGCCTGCACCTTCGCGATAGCCCTCGAGCCACCAGCCATCCTTAACACTCAGGTTGACGACGCCGTTCATCTCAGCTTTCTCGCCAGATGTACCACTTGCTTCCAACGGACGAGTCGGGGTGTTCATCCAGATATCAACGCCACTGACGAGACGACGAGCCAACAGGAAGTCATAATCCTCCACGAAGATAATCTTTGCCTGGAACTCTGGGCGTTGGCTTATCTCGTAAATCTTCTTGATGAGCCCCTGACCTGCTCCGTCAGCAGGATGAGCCTTACCGGCAAACAGGAAGATGACTGGACGTTCAGGATTGTTGACAATCTTGCTCAGACGCTCAAGGTCGGTGAAGAGCAGATGAGCACGCTTATAGGTGGCGAAACGGCGACAGAAGCCGATGACCAAAGCGTTGGGATTAAAGCTTTCAAGAAGTTTAACCACTCTCTGTGGGTCGCCTTGGTTCTTCAGCCAAGTCTCCTTGTATTGCTCGCTGACGTACTTAAAGAGCTTCTGCTTCAAAGCCTGGCGAGTTGCCCATATTTCCTCATCGGGACAGTTATAGATGCCGTGCCAGATTTCTTCGTTTGACTGGTCGCTGAGATGTTTTGCGTCGAAGTACTTGGCATAAATCTGTCGCCATTCCGTAGCACACCAAGTGGGGAAATGAACGCCATTGGTGACGTAGCCGACGTGGCTCTCTTCTGGATAATAGCCGTTCCAGATGCCGTTGAACATCTTCTTGCTGACCTCGCCATGCAGCCAGCTCACGCCATTAACCTCCTGACAAGTGTTGCAGGCGAATGTGCTCATGCAGAACTTCTCACTGTGGTCGTCGGGATTCGTGCGGCCCATTCCGATGAATTCATCCCAACTGATACCCAACATCTGAGGATAGCCGCTCATGTACTTGCCGAAGAGTTCCTCGTCGAAGTAGTCGTGACCGGCAGGCACGGGAGTGTGTACGGTATAGAGAGACGAGGCACGAACGATTTCTAGTGCTTGGTTGAATGTCAAGCCATCACGGATGTAGTCGCACAGGCGCTGCAAGTTGCAGAGTGCGGCATGTCCCTCGTTGCAATGGTAAACGTCCTTCTTGATGCCGAGCTTCTTGAGCAAAAGCATACCGCCAATGCCGAGAAGAATCTCCTGCTTCAAGCGGTTCTCCCAATCGCCACCATAGAGGGCATGGGTGATGGGCTTGTCGAACTCAGAGTTCATCTCGTTGTCGGTGTCGAGCAGATACAGTTTCACGCGACCCACATTCACTCGCCAAACCAAAGCATGCACATGATAGTTCATATAAGGAACGTCGATAACCATCGGTGTACCGTCCTCGTTGAGCTGTTGCTCGATAGGCAATGAACCGAAGTTCTGAGCCTCGTAGTTAGCAATCTGCTGCCCATCCATGGCAAGACTCTGGGTGAAGTAGCCATAACGATAAAGGAAACCGACTGCGCACATATCGACATTAGAGTCGGATGCCTCTTTCACATAGTCGCCGGCCAACATTCCGAGACCTCCGCTATAAATCTTCAGAGCGGAATGGATGCCGTACTCCATGCAGAAATATGCAACTGAAGGACGCGAATGATCTGGTTCCACATCCATATACTTGCGGAACAAATCATAGACGTCGTTAATGCGCTTCATCAATTTCTTATCCTTAACAATCTCTTCCTTGCGGCTGAAACTCAAACGCTCCAGAAGCACGATGGGGTTATGCTTAGCATAACGATAGAGGTCTGGGTCGAGGTCACGGAAAAGATCGCGAGCCTCGTAGTTCCATACCCACCACATATTGTGGGCGAGCTCCTCGAGTTTGCAGAGTTCGGCAGGTATGTTTCCTTTCACCATTACAGGCTTCCAGCAGGGTTGGTTTGCATTGCTTGCTTTAATCTTCATATTCTAATTGGTTATTTAATTGTTCTTTCTTTTGCCTTTCGCAGAGCGAAATCATAGGCTTCGTAGTAGTATGTTATAAAGTTCTTCCAGAGTGCTTTCTCTGCGAGCTTAGCTGCACTAAGACGCACTTTGTCGATAGTCTTCTTGTCGAAAGCGGAATAACGGGCGATGGTGGCACTCAGTTGCTCAGCTACTTCCTGTGAATTGTAGTCGTTTCGAGCGATGACTTCCACGCCGTCCTCAAGCTTGCTGTCTCGACCAACGCTTGTCGATGCCCAAACACCAAAGCCGCTGAGAGAGGTGGTGATGCATGGAACATGGAAAGCGACTGCCTCGAGTGGC
>JAFYYO010000121.1 GCA_017557475.1 Bacteroidaceae bacterium | reverse complement strand
GTTGCTCGGGTTCGTACCACTGGGCTATGCCGCTGAGAATGGTTCTGTCCTGGCCGCTGCCGTCGTCGAGGGTGAACTTCAAGAGCTTCTTGCTCTTCTTTATCTTCTCGCATGCCTTGACGAATCCGACGCGTATGTCGAGCTTCTCAAAGTCCTCGAAGCTGACAATAGGCTTGACGGGGGCTGCCTTGTAGGCTGCCTCGGCATTCTGCTTGATGATGTTCTCGAGTTTCTGCTTCTGCTGGGCTACGACTTCGTCCTCTATCTTGGTGAAGAGGAGTTCGGGCTTGGGCAGCTGCTTGCCTGAGGGCAGGATGTCGGTGCGACCGAGGTCTTCCCAAGAGAAGGTGTCGAGGGCTATCATCTCACGAAGCCTCTTGCTGCTGAAGGGCAGGAAGGGCTCGAAGGCGATGGCGAGGTTGGCCGTGATCTGCAGGCTGAGATAGATGATGGTCTTGACGCGCTCTGGGTCGGTCTTGACGACTTTCCAGGGCTCGCAGTCGGCGATGTACTTGTTGCCGATGCGGGCAAGGTTCATGGCTTCTTTCTGTGCTTCGCGGAACTTGAAGCCTTCGAGCAGTTGCTCCAGTCGTGCCTTGACGTCGCAGAACTCGGCTAGTGTCTCTTTGTCGTAGTCGTTGAGTTCTCCGCACTCAGGCACGCGGCCTTCGTAGTACTTCTGTGTGAGCTGCAGGGCACGGTTCACGAAGTTGCCATAGACGGCTACGAGCTCGTTGTTGCAGCGTGCCTGGAAGTCGTCCCAGGTGAAGTCGTTGTCCTTGGTCTCGGGTGCATTGGCGGTGAGGACATAGCGGAGCTCGTCCTGACGACCAGGCAGCTCATCGAGATACTCGTTGAGCCAGACTGCATAGTTCTTGGAGGTGGAGATTTTGTTGCCCTCGAGGTTGAGGAACTCGTTGCTGGGCACGTTGTCGGGCAGGATGTAGTCGCCGTGAGCCTTGAGCATGGCGGGGAAGACGATGCAGTGGAAGACGATGTTGTCCTTGCCGATGAAATGGACGAGTCTGGTCTCTTCGTCCTTCCACCACTTCTCCCAAGAGCCGAGTTCGGGATGTGCGTCGCAAAGCTCCTTGGTGTTGGAGATGTAGCCGATGGGAGCGTCGAACCAGACATAGAGCACTTTGCCCTCTGCTCCTTCGACGGGAACGGGGATGCCCCAGTCGAGGTCGCGGGTGACTGCACGAGGACGCAGGCCTCCGTCGAGCCAACTCTCGCACTGGCCATAGACGTTGGAGCGCCACTCTTTGTGCTCCTCAAGTATCCACTTCTCGAGCCATTGCTGGTCTTTGTCGAGAGGCAGATACCAGTGCTTGGTCGGCTTCTTGACAAGGGGATTGCCGGTCTCGGCATTATAGGGGTTGATGAGTTCCTCGGGCGAAAGCGTTGCTCCGCAGACCTCACACTGGTCGCCATAAGCCTCGGGAGCATGACAGCGAGGGCACTCACCTCGGATGTTGCGGTCAGTCAGGAAGTGGCCAGTCTGCTCGTCGTAGAACTGCTCGGTGGTCATCGAGATGAACTTGCCCTCGTCATAGAGTTTGCGGAAGAAGTCGCTGGCAAGTTTGTAGTGGGTCTTGCTGGTGGTGCGGCTATAGACGTCGAAGGAGATGCCGAAGCGCTCGAAGCTGTCCTTGATGAGGTTGTGATAGCGGTCGACGACTTCCTGAACAGTGATGCCCTCTTTGCGAGCTCGAATAGTAACGGGAACGCCGTGTTCATCACTGCCGCCGACAAAGATGCACTCGCGACCTTTCAAACGAAGATAGCGGGCATAGATGTCAGCAGGCACGTAAACGCCAGCCAGATGGCCGATATGAACAGGTCCGTTCGCATAAGGAAGAGCGGACGTAATCGTAGTTCTCTTGAAATGCTTTTCCATATTGTAAGTTATTATTGCATGCAAAGGTACGACTATTTCCCCTCACAGCCAAACAATCAAGCAACATTTTCATCTTATCTTGCTCATCACTCCCATTCCTCCCATCATTCCCATTGCTCCCATAGCTCCATAAACGAAAAAAGCCCCTCAATCTTTCGACTGAAGGGCTTCCTGAAAAAACGGCGGCTACCTACTTCCTCCGTCGCAATCATAGATTGCTCCCCTCATCAGGCACAGATTGCCAAAGGGCAATTTTCTAAAGTCCCTCTTCGCCCACTCACCCGTGGGAGAGCAGGACACCTATTAACGCAGAAAACCCTCTGGCCTTTCAGACCAAAGGGTTTCTTCATAAAAACGGCGGCTACCTACTCTCCCACGGGTGTGCAGTACCATCGGCGCGGGCGAGCTTAACTTCTCTGTTCGG
>JAFYYO010000120.1 GCA_017557475.1 Bacteroidaceae bacterium | reverse complement strand
TCCTCTACCCCATGGACAGCGTCAACAGCAACATGCTGCTCTATGAGGTGGCACGCCACAACTTCAATTCCTTCCGCGTCAAGGACTATGACATCGAGCAGATGAACTTCGGTTCACTGGGACTGCTCGTCATCAAGGGCTTGGACAACTTTAAGGAAGCGATCATCTACCGAAGCGTGTTTGAGCAGGATCAGGAAATCAATATTCCCCGCCAGGTTCATTATGTCATCATCAGCGTGGACAACTTCAACCTGCTGTTGAACGAGGGCCGCACCTTTGAAGACTACTTCAACTATCTGGAGGAGAAGAACGATAAGGAACACAGCGACCTGGAGAAAAAGGAACTGGACGAGGCCGAAAAGAAAGCCATGGAAGAGGCCGAAGCCGAGGCAGCTGCCCTGCGCGAGCAGGCACGCATCGAGGCCGAACAGATGGAGCGTGAGGCTGCCGAGCAGGCACGTCTCGACGCCGAAGCCAAGGCTATAGAAGAAGCTGAGGCCAAGGCTGCCGAGGAAGAGCTCGCACGCCTTGAAGCCGAAGAAAAGGCTCGTCAGGAGGCTGAACGCAAAGAAATCAAGGCCAGCGATTACCGCAACCGTCCGACAGTGACCAACACCCCGACAACAACGCTGACCGAGAAGGAGCGCAAGGCCCAAGAACGTGCCGAGGAAGAGCACCTCAAGCAGCTTGAACGCGAAGCCAAGGCCCGTGAAAAGGCAGAACGCAAGCGTCAAAAGGAGATAGACGACAGCATCAAGAAAGAACAGAAGTACCAGCGCAAGTTGGCACGACTCGAAGAGATCGCTGAGCAAGACTCCATTGAGCAGGCCGAAAAGGAGAAAGAGAAAGAGCGTGACTTCCGCTACAAGTGGCGCGAAGACTCGGCAAAGGCTGCCTACAAGGCTGCCGAACAAGCCAAGAAAGACGCCAAGAAGGCTAAGGAGCAGGCACGCAAAGACAAGATGAAAGAGCGTAAGCAGCAGGCCAAGCAGCGCGAGAAAGAGCGCAAAGAGAAGGCCAAAGAACGCGAACGCCAGCGCAAGGAAAAGGCCAAAGAGCGCAAGGAGCAGGCCAAGGCCCGTGAGCAAGAACGCAAAGACCGGGCTAAGGAACGCGAACAAGAGCGAAAGGAAAAGGCCGACGAGCGCAAACAGCAGGCTAAGGAAAAGGAACAAAGCCGAAAACAGCAGGCTGCTGACCGCAAGGCCGAACAAGAACAAGGCAAGAAAGCTGCCCAGGAAAAAGCTGCTGAGAGTTCCAAGAAGAATGACCAAGGCGGTGTGAAGGAGAACAACAACAAAGGCGAAAACGCGGCTCCCAGCCAAGAAAAAGAGGACAAACAGTCCACCCCGTCCAACTCCACCCGCTCAGTCAGAAACAAGAAAAGCGATTAATAACATAACGTTGATACAAGCCACATGAGCAAAGAAAGAATACTTTGGGCCGATGATGAAATTGACCTGTTGAAACCTCACATCCTGTTCCTCCAGAATAAGGGCTACGAAGTGGAGACCGTTACGAACGGGCGCGACGCTATCGACATGCTGAGCAACCAGATCTTCAACCTCATCATCCTGGACGAGAACATGCCGGGCATCAGCGGTCTAGAGGCC
>JAFYYO010000119.1 GCA_017557475.1 Bacteroidaceae bacterium | reverse complement strand
TTGGAGACTTTTCTGGATGAGTTCCCCCTCTCTTTCCTTCTGCTCGTTTTGGCTGAGTCCCTTGGTGTTCTTGAGTTCAGGGATGACCTCTACGGCAAAGGGTATGTAGTGACGAATGCGCTCGACATACTCATTTATGATGGCTTCGAAGCGCTTATCTGTGGTCTTGCCCACCACTATGAGCAAGCCTTTCATTCTTTTCCCTCCTCATCTGGAGGTGGCACACACTCGTAGCATCCCGCATCTGGACCTTCATCTGCGAGTCGACTCACTCCCAATCTGTCGAAAGCAGGAAGGCCTTCGTAGCTTGGGTCGGCAAGCGAACGAATCAGGCTCTCTGGCTTTGGCGTGAAGTCATAGATGAAGTTCTCGGTATCGAAGAGCATGAAGTTCTCATGACGAACGAGTTTCTCGTCCTCGTTCTTCTTTTTTTCCTGGTCGAAGATATTGCCCATGAAGTGCTCCTCATCATCGACTGCCGGAGTATTGAGGAAGCAGTGATGGAAGAGATAGTTGCACGAGCCGTCGTCTGGAATGTTCTCACCCATGATGACATCTGGTCCGTAGCCTGTGATGACGCAGTTGATGAAGTGCGCTTTGCGCAGAAGTCCGTAGTCGCCACCGTCTTCGGAACTTGCGAGATGCAGCGCATCGCCCCTATTCGCGGTAAAGGGATAGAACTGCGCAAGCGTGCAATAGACGAATGTATGACTGCCTCCGTTGATATTTACGGTATGGCCTAAAGTGTTGCTAATCTGTGTGTTCGTGACTTTGCTGACGCAGTTATTGAGCTGCAAACCATCGCCTCCAATGTTATGGAGGATGCAACAATCGAGCGTTACAGAGGGTTTTGATTCATTAGGATTCAGTTCTTCCGTATCTTCTACGATAATGCCGAATAGCGAGCTATGCAAGTCGCATTGATAGAATTCGTTTCCGTAGCTGCCTCGATGAATGATGACGCCTTCCCATCTGCTTGGTGTGTTGTCGTAGAGGAGGTAATCGAACATGTGATCCATCCTGTCGCCTCTCAACACAACAGGCTTCTCGAGGCTTCCCTGAACCAGCAGTTTGCCATAAACATGAAGTGCGGCCTTGTCGTGGAACATGAGCCTTGTGCCTTCTGTGAGCGTGAGTGTCGCTCCTTTCTTTACTACGAGCGAATCGTAGATGACGTAGGCTTTGTCGGTCAGGAGCGTTTCGTCGGATTCGACAATCAGTCCTTTGGTGATGTAGGCATCGACGGAACCGCCTGAGAGCACCACTGTTTGCTTGGCTCCATTCTCTAATGTGAAGTGCAACTTGTCCTCGAAGTAAAGTGGTTCATTCGTTCCGACTTCAGGCGGAGTCATCTCTATGCGGATGATCAAGCTGTCGTGCTTCAGCACCTCGAAGTCGTGCCACATACCATCGACCAAGTATCTTCCGTCCACATTGACGCGGAACTTACTCTCACTGCCACCTTCGAGTTGGATGGTGCTGATGCGCATTCCGTTCCCGTTATTGTTGAAGGCATAGAGTGTCTTCGTGCTGCTGGGTATGGTGCTGACGAGTGTGTCGAAGGCAATCGTGTCCTGCGAGAACTCAAGACGGAAGTTGGGATTGTCCGAGAAACTTTCGTAGTCGGAACAAGCCACAGCCAACAAGGCCAACAAAGGCAGTATAAGGAATTTAATCTTCATCATTTAGGAGCGTTCTTAAGTATAGCGAGCAAGTGGTCCCAAACCATTTGGACTGTAGGGATGAGCAGCTTCTCGTCGGGACTGTGCACGCCTCTCAGAGTCGGGCCCATGCTTATCATATCCATTCCTGGGAACTTCTCGCTGAAGAGTCCGCACTCAAGTCCTGCATGAATTCCGCGAACGACGGGCTCCTTCTTGAAAAGCTTCTTGTATTGCTCAACGGCGATACGAAGGATTTCGCTATTCGGATTCATCTTCCAGCCAGGATAACCCTCGCCGATATCCACCTTTGCTCCAGCAAGTTCGAAGGCTGCGGCAACGGTATTCGCCATATTCAAGCGAGCACTATAAATGCTGCTTCGCTGACTGCTGAGCACATCGATGGTCTTCGTCTCAGGCACTTTGTGGATACTTGCTAAGTTGCTGCTGGTCTCGATGAGAGGAAGGTCTTGACAATAAGCAAAAACACCATTATCGACAGCTTGCAGAGCTTTGATGAGTTTATTGCTCACTTCCTTCTTGATAGCTGGGCCTCCTTCGGCACTTTCGAGCGTGAAGACCATCGTCTTTTCAGTCACGCTATACTCCTCGCAAACGTCGGCCTGATATAGATTCCAATCGACGGTGATGCTCTCCTTGTCCTTTGCAGGAACGGCACACAAGCACCAAGCTTCGCGAGGAATCGCATTGTGGAGTCCACCAGCCTGAATATCAATCAAGCGAAGGTCGTACTTCTTCTGACAATTATACAGGAAGCGAGCCAGAAGCTTATTTGCATTTGCACGCTTCTTCTCAATATCATCGCCACTATGACCGCCTGTAAGACCTTTGATAGAGAGCGAGAAAGCGAAGAAACCTGTAGGCAGAGATTCCTCTGTATAGTCGAATTGAGCAAGCGTTCTGCAACCTCCAGCACAAGATACAAAGATTTCTCCTTCGTCCTCGCTATCGAGGTTGACGAGCAAACGACCAGTCATAAAGTCTGACTTCATGCCTTCAGCACCAGTCAGACCAGTTTCTTCGTCACGAGTAAAGACGCATTCTATTGGGCCGTGCTCGATGTCGTCAGCTTCCAGAATTGCCATCTCCATCGCAACTCCGATACCATCATCAGCTCCAAGAGTCGTACCTTTTGCCTTCATCCATTCGCCATCGATGTAAGTCTGAATGGCATCTTTGGTGAAGTCGAACTCTACGTCCCTGTTCTTCTCGCACACCATATCCATGTGGCTCTGCAGAACAATGGTCTGACGGTCTTCCATTCCTGGAGTTGCAGGCTTGCGAATGATAACATTTCCTGTCTCATCTCGTTTAGTATCGAGCCCCAACTTCTTGCCGAAGTCGAGCAGGAATTCAATCATCTTCTCTTCTTTCTTCGAAGGACGAGGAATTTGGTTTACTTGTGCAAAGCACTTGAACACACTCTGAGGTTGTAATGCTATTTTGTCCATATTTCTTATATTTATCTTAATTTATAACTATAAATTACCGCTTTTTATTGTATCTTTGCAGCCAAAGTTACGAAATTATGTTGAAACTTGCACTCATAACCCTCGGAATTGTTGCTTTATCTGTCCTCTTTTTGTGCATCAAGATGCTCCTGAAGCCTGGTAGCAAGTTCGGCAGCACCCATATTGGCGGCAGTAAAGCTATGCGAGATAGGGGCATACATTGTGTTCAAAGTATGGATGCTTTCGAGCGTCGAGAACGGAAACATGCAGAGGAGCGAAAGAAGACTCTTCGTTAAGTTCCAAACCACACCACGTCTAGTTGGCCAACTAGCCACGCCTAGTTTGCAATCATAACACGCCTAGTTTGCAATCATAACACGCCTAGTTTGCAATCATAACACGCTTAGTTTGCCAACTTTACTGCTAAGAACTGCTAAGATTGTACTTTTTTAAGTTTCATTAAGACATATTTTGCTTGCAGTATGGTATTTTATGCGTACCTTTGCGCTCAAATAAATATGTAATACAACATTATGAAGAAGTATTTTACCTTTATGGCCTTTGTGGCTGCTATAGTGTTCTTCGCAAGTTGCAACACTAAGAAAGAAGAGGAACAACCCAAGGAAACTCCTCAAGAAGAAGAGGCTACAGGACTCAAGATTGCTTATGTGGAGCTTGATACGCTGATGAGCCAATACCAGCTCTACAAGGACTATAGCGAGGTTTTGACCCGCAAGGGCAACAACATTCAGAAGACGCTTGCCCAGAAGCAACGTGCCCTCGAAAATCATGCTGCTGCCGTTCAGAAGAAGTACGAGAGTAACGAGTTCACGACCAGAGACGAAGTGGAGCGCGCTCAGGCCTCTATCCAAAAGGAACAGAACGACCTCGCAGAGCTTGCGGACCGCCTTCAGAACGAGTTCGCAATGGAGCAGGCTCGCATCAACGAAGAGGCTCGCGATAGCATTCAGTCTTTCTTGAAGCGTTACAACAAGTCGAAGAAGTACGATTATGTGATGGTGAAGGCTGGAGACAACCTTCTTATTGCAAATCCCAAATACAACATCACAAACGACATCGTTAAAGGTTTGAATAAGCGCTACAAGGTTAAACCTGAAGTGGCTGAGCAAATTAAGGATTCCAAGGAAACAAAGGATTAAAGTTTTCCTCTAAAATTGTTGATAACTTCTTGCCGAAAAGTTTGCGGCTCTCGAGAGAAAGTCGTACCTTTGTCGGCATGATAGAACTTTCAACACATATTGAATATCTGCTCCTCCATCAAACGCAAGTGAGTGTTCCGCAGCTTGGAACCTTCACCAGCAAGGAGATGAGCAGCCGTCGGATTGATGAGGAAGGCATCTTCCTGCCTCCTTACAGAACCGTATCTTTCGAGTGGAATGAACAGGAAGAAGGCGAGGATTTCGTCGGTTCATTCTCCAAGTTGCACAATCTTTCCCGTCAGGATGCACGCATGATGTGTGTGCAGTATGTCGACGAACTTGTTCAGATGCTCGATGAAGAGGGCACTCTCTCCTTTGGCAGTATGGGCTATCTGCTTCGTGACCCTGAAAATGGCGAGATTTGCTTCATGCCTCAGCAATCGGGCATTGCTTCGCCTGCCTATTACGGACTCGATGCAGTTCCTTTTGCAAAGCTGAGCCATGAGGTTCGTCAGCAAAGAGCCAAGAGACAGGCTGCGAAGAAGGTAAAGCTGACCAGCATCCAAGCCGATCACGACACGATTACCATTCGCATCAATCGCAAGGCTTTCAACTACACAACTGCTGTTGCGGCATCAATTGCGCTGTTCTTCGCTTTCGCATCCCCAATCGAGAACACCATCTCAGAAATCGGTCAAAAAGCATCAATCTTCTTTGCTCCGAAGATAACCACTCCTCAACCCGAAGCAATTCAAGCAGAGCCAGTTGTTAAGGCAGAGCCAAAAGTCGAAGTGCTCCCCCTAAAGGGGGCTGGGGGGTCTCCTTTCGCTATCGTTCTTGCGAGTGCAATTAGCGAGACTCGGGCTCTCAATTATGCGAAGGAGCTTCAGGAACAGGGCTATAATGCTCATGCTTGCAAGGTCGGCACAATGGTTCGCGTCATCATTCCTGGCTTTGAGTCGGAAGACGAAGCTTACGAGAAGATTCACGAGTGCAAGGCCGATTGCAAAGACTTCGCTCAAGCTTGGCCCCTTCGACTGAAAGGCGAAGTAAAGCGCCTTGAATAGTTCCCTTAAATCGTCAAATTGTCAAATTGTCAAATTGTAAGATTGTCAAATGAAGAAAGTTCGTTGCCCTAAATGCAACAGCTACACGATATTCGACGAGACGCGCTACCAACCAGGCCAACGTCTCGTCTTTGTTTGCAGCGAATGCAAGAAGCAGTTCGCAATACAGCTTCCAGCCTCTCCCAAACCCTCTCCTGAAGGAAAGGGCTTAAAGTCTCTCCCTTCAGGGGGAGATTTAGAGGAGGCTTTAGGGGGCCTGGAGAGGCTTGGGTCTATCATCGTCGTCGAAAATGCTTTCCACTATCGTCAGGAGATTCCGCTTGAGATGGGCGACAATGTCTTTGGTCGCTTCGTGCAAGGAACGAACATCAACAAGCCTATCGAGACTGTTGATCCGAGTGTAGATACCCGCCATTGCATCATTCGAGTGCAGCGAGGAAGGAATGGCCAACTGCAGTATATTCTTCGTGATGCGCCTTCTGGAACGGGCACTTTCTACATGAACGACATCCTTCGCGACCAAGACCGTATCCGCCTCCAAGACGCTTCCATCATTACAATTGGCGCCACAACGCTCATCCTTAAACTTAGCGAAGACGAATGATCCGTTTCCTTGCTACTGACCTTGATGGCACTTTGCTTACCACTGAGAAGACGATTACGCCTTATTCTCGGCAAGTTCTCATTGAGGCTCAGGAGCGCGGACTTACCATTATTCTTGCGAGTGGACGACCGCTTTACAGCATTCTTCCCTTTGCCGAGCAGCTCGAGATGCAAAAGCATCAAGGCTATATCATTTCTTTTAACGGGAGCCTCGTTTGGGATTGTGCCAAGAGCAAAGCCATCAAGGAACAAGCCATTCCGCTTTCTCTCATTCCCGAGCTTGTAAAGGCCGTTGGAAGCGACTTTCGCATCCACGGCTACAAAGGGAATTGCATCGTCATTCAGGGCAAACCAGACGAGCGTTCGAACTATATTTCCCGAGCCAACAAAATGCCTTTGATAGAGACGAACGACTTCGCCAAAACCATCACAGAAGCCCAGCACAAATGCCTCGTTACAGGTGCTCCTCGTAGGCTCTGGCACTTGGAAAAGCGACT
>JAFYYO010000118.1 GCA_017557475.1 Bacteroidaceae bacterium | reverse complement strand
TGCTTGAGGCTCTTGTTCAAGAGTCGAGAGGCTTCAAGAGCTAAAGTCCTTCTTATGCCTAATTTCTCGCCTTTCATGTCGCAAAAATACGAAAAAACTATGAACTAATCACTATGCTTTATGAACTTTTTAACGTTCTTTTGTGTTGAGGCTCTCGTTATGTTTCCAAACAACCCCAGTGTCGTTGCCAAAGATAACGTGTAATGATTGCAAAGATAACGTGTGTCGTTGGCAAAGATAACGTGTTATGTTTTCATTTTAACTGAGGGTCGTTTTGAAACGAAAAAAGAGCAGGGCTCCGAAGAGCGCTGCTCCTTTGTCTTGGATGCAATGCCAAGTTATGAAACTTCGATGGCTTTGCTCAACTTCTTAACTTCCTTTTCCATCTTTGGCATTGTGACGGTCAGGATGCCGTCCTCAACCTTAGCGGAAATCTTGTCGCGCTCCACATCATCGGGCAGAGTGTAGCTCTGTTCGTAGTTACTGTACGAGAACTCGCGCCTCAAGTAGTGATGCTTCTTGTCCTCGTGCTTGTGTTCGCACTTGTTCTCAATCGCGATAGCCAAGTTGCCGTCCTCGTTGATGTTGACTCGGCAGTATTCCTTCTTGATACCAGGTGCTGCGAGTTCCATCGTGTAAGCATCTTCGCTCTCTTTTACGTTGACTGCCGGAGCCGTGCTGTTAGCTCTTGGCATAAGATCAGTGTTCAGAAAATCATCGAATACTGTTGGGAACCAACTGTTCTTAAACATTACTGGTAACATAATTGTGTCCTCCTATTTATATTTTGGTTAAACATTTCACCTAAACATACACAAGAGGCGTGCCAACTTTTCTGGTGGCAAGTTCGCGGACAAATGGCGACAAAAAGTCATGTCACATTGACAAAGCCTTCCTGCCAAAGAAGAACTTGCTTATGCCTACGAAATCCATCAGCCAAGCAATCAAGAGGCTTCCCATCACACAAAAAGCGAGAGAGACTGCCAGGAAGAGCAATCCTGTCGGATCGAACTTGAGATAAGGGACAAGTTGCTTGCAAAGAACTGTGAAGATGGGTGAGAAAACGTAGAGCATCAGGCTGTTTCGACCTAAGAAGAGAAACGCTTGACGCACTCTTTCGGGCAAATGTTCGTAGAGAGAAAGCAAGGTGGAAATGGCGAAATAGACTATCAAAGCTCCGTTCAAACTTGCTTGAGTAGGGTATTTTGAGAAGCATGCCAATAAGGCGAAAGCTACGACAGAGAGTCTTGTAGGCAGGAAGAAAAGCAGGAAATCCTTGCCGCTTTGACGAAGAACTGCTCCTGCAAGGAAGTACAAGGAAGATGAAAATGACAGAATGCCCAAGAGATGAGCACAGACATAATAGGCTATGCCAATCAAGAGGAATCGCGTCATCAGTCCTCGCTCCACATTATTATATATATAATAGTACAGACCTCCGCATAGAATCAAAGCATGCAAGTACCAATATGGGCCAAGAGGATGAAGGAAAAGATGGTCCAAGAAGACCTTCGGATTGAGGTTGTAGATGTGCTCATTTATGGGAAGAAGCGAAGCCATATAGATGTATCCGCTCTCCATAACAAGATACGGAACCGCCAACCAAAGGAGTGTTCGCAGGAAGTCCTTGGGCTCCTTACTGATGTTCATCAGATAACCCGATATAAGCAGGAAGCCAGGCATGTGGAAAGTATACACCACTTGCTTGATGTCAGGGTGCAATTGCTCGAACCACACCAAGTGAAAACTGATGACGAGCAATATGAGAACGCCCTTCAGAAAGTCGAGTTCCTTGATTCGCGGCATAGTATCTAATCTGCAATATCGAGGACAAAGTTACGAAAAAACTCTAAACTCTAACCCCTAAACTCTAAACTTTTTCGTATCTTTGCAGCAGAAACCCTCAAATAAGACACGAAATCATGACAAAGCGAACCCTTTCATTCTTTCATTTTCTCATTCTTTCATTATGCCTTTCGGCTCAAACGATAAGCATCCAGACTGACCATACACAACTGGTTCTCAAGGTTAATTCCCAAAAACGACTTTGTCAGACTTACCTCGGAGAACGCCTTTCGAGCCAGACCGACCTTTCGCAGCTCTCGATGCCTCAAGCTGGATTGAGCAGTTCAACCATCAAAGGCCTTGAAGTTTACCCGGTTATGGGCACGGAGGATTACTATGAGCCGACCTTCGAGATTCGTCATGCTGACGGGAATCCCACGTCTGTCTTGAAATATGTCCAGCATTCGACGGATGGCGACCTTACCTCTGTCGTGCTTCGAGACGAGCTTTACCCAGTCGAGGTTACATTATATTATAAGGCTTTTCCCGAGGAGGATATCATCCAGCAATGGGCTGAGATTAAGCATGAAGAGAAGGGCAAAGTCTATCTTGGCAGGTATGCTTCGTCGATGCTCTACTTCGAGGCGCCCAACTACTACTTGACTGAGTTCGCGAGCGATTGGGCAAAGGAGATGCAGATGCTCAGTCAGGAGCTTCAGTTCGGCAAGAAAGTGGTCGATTCTCGCTTGGGAACTCGAGCAAATATGATGGCTCAGCCTTTCTTCGAGGTTGGTCTCGGCAGTCTTGTCAGCGAGAATGAAGGAACAGTCTTGATGGGCACTTTAGGCTGGACAGGCAACTTCCGCTTCACCTTCGAAGTGGACAATCAGCATATTCTTCGAGTCGTGAGCGGCATCAATCACGATGCTTCGACCTATCTTCTGCCGAAGGGCGAGACTTTTAGAACGGCTGATTTCTTCTTCACGCTTGCCAAAGGAACTGGCGAAGGAAGTCGTCGCTTCCAACGTTGGATGATGAACCACCAACTTCACAAGGCTAAGGATGACAGAATGACGCTTCTCAACAACTGGGAGAACACTTACTTCGACTTCAACGAGGAGAAGCTTGTGGAGCTTTTCGGCGAGGCAAAGGACTTGGGCGTCGACCTCTTCCTGCTTGATGATGGTTGGTTCGGCAACAAGTACCCTCGCAAGGACGACCATGCTGGCTTGGGAGATTGGCAAGTGACGCAGGATAAGTTGCCTCAAGGCATTCCCTATCTTGTTAAGAAAGCCCAGGAGAATGGTGTCAGCTTCGGCATCTGGATAGAGCCCGAGATGGTGAATCCGAAGAGCGAACTCGCTGAGAAACACCCCGATTGGCTCATTCAGTTGCCTTCCAGGGAGACCTATTATTTCCGCAATCAAATGGTGCTCGACCTCTGCAATCCAAAGGTGCAGGACTTTGTCTTTGGCGTCGTTGACGGACTGATGCAGGAGAATCCCGACATCAAGTTCATGAAGTGGGATTGCAACTCGCCCATCACGAACATCTATTCCCCGTACTTGAAAGAGAATCAGGGCAACATCTATGTCGATTATGTGCGTGGACTCTACAAGGTGCTCGACAGAGTACAGGCCAAGTATCCTGACCTCTATATGATGATGTGCTCGGGTGGAGGCGGAAGGTCGGATGTGACGGGACTTCGTTATTTTACTGAATTTTGGTGCAGCGACAATACAGATCCCATCGAGCGACTTTTCATCCAATGGGGTTACTCGCAGTTCATGCCCGCAAAAGCCATGTGTGCTCATGTCACAGAATGGAACAGAAAGGCGAGCATCAAGTTCCGTCTGGATGTCGCTTTCCAGGGGAAGCTGGGCTTCGACATCGGTTTGAAGGGTCTTTCGAATGATGACAGACAGTATTGTCGCGAGGCCATCAAGGAGTACAAGCGTTTGAAGGAAGTCATTTGGTCGCCCAATCTCTACCGACTCGTCTCGCCTTATGAAGGACAACATTGTGTCGTTCAGCGCGTTAATGACAGCAAAACCCACAGCATCGTCTTTGCCTACGATGTCCATCCTCGTTATGGAGAGCGGCTCTTGAACACTCGTTTGCAAGGACTTGATGCAGATGCGAAGTACCGAGTGAAGGAGATTTGTCTCATGCCTGGCAGGCAAAGTTGGCTCTCTTGCAACGATAAAGTCTATACAGGCGACTATCTGATGAAGGTCGGCATCAAGGTGACTTCCGCCAACGACCTCGTGAGCCACATCATCGAAATAATGAAAAATTAAAAATATGAAAAAGCTATCCTTTTTATCCCTTTTCCTGCTGATGGCTTTGGCAGGACAGTCTCAAAACCCTTATCTTCCCCTTTGGGAACATCTGCCTGATGGTGAGCCTCGTGTCTTCGAAGACCCTGATAATCCAGGCAAGTTGCGGGCTTATATCATCGGTTCGCACGATACACATTACTCCGAATACTGCGGCAACGATGTTCGTATGTGGTCGGCTCCAGTGGAAGATCTCACTGATTGGCGCGATGAAGGACCTATCTTTTCTTGGTACGTCAATGGTCGTTGGGACACGATGTATGCTCCTGACCTTGTGGAAGTTAAGGACAAGACAACAGGCAAGAAGACCTACTGGCTCTATCCTCACTCTCGAGGTTGGGGAAGAGTGGCGATGGTCTGCAAAGGTGATCGCCCTAATGGTCCCTTCACACCTGTGAACCTCACTCCCGATGGCGTTCGTTGTGTCGAGGGCTCGCTGATTGACTTCGACCCTTCTGTCTTCGTCGAGAACATCACAGACAAGAAGGACAAGGACTTCGACAAAGGTTTCCGAGCCTATGTTTTCTACGGTTTCCAGCACTCAACTGCCTGCGAACTCGACCAGAACACGATGTTCAGCAAGCGTCCAGGCACAGAGTTGATAGATCCCTTCATTCCTGCAAGCAGTCACGATGGCAGGCTTCTCGACAAGGAAGGCAGCGAGTACAAGGCGCTCTATCAAGGCCAGAATCCGCTCGACTTCAACTTCTTCGAGGCTTCGTCCATTCGTCAGGTCGGCAACAAGTATGTGATGGTCTTCTCCGGCTATAGTGGCAAGGAATATGGTCTCGGCAACACTAATAGCGCTCTTCGCTATGCTTATGGCGACTCGCCGCTTGGTCCTTGGAGGTCTGGAGGCGTTCTGGTCGATAGCAGAGGCGTTGTCCTTAATGAAGACGGCTCTCATCTGACGACCACCAACTTCGGCCACAACACTCACGGCTCTCTGCAAGAGATTAACGGCCAATGGTATGTCTTCTATCATCGTCCTCCCAGAGGCTTCGGAAATGCTCGCCAAGCGATGGTGGCTCCAGTGAAGATTGAGTGGGACAAAAAGCCCGTCAGCAAAGGCGGACAGGTTCGCATCACCGGTTATGACCCCTTTGTCAAGAATAACGAATTGACTGCCAAAGCCTCCGATGGCAACGAATATACGGGAGCAGAAGTGACGAGCGAGGGCTTCAACATCTTCGGACTGCCGCCTTATGGCTATTATAGTGCTGGTATTGCCTGCTATTTCGCTGGTCCTGGCAGCAACGACTATCTGCAGGACAACCACGATGT